>JAYVMG010000341.1:0-8924 GCA_043759095.1 Acidobacteriota bacterium
ACCATGGATGAGTGGATGGCGCAGTCGCTCGAAGGCCGCCGCGCGCCGATGCTGCTGCTCGCGCTGTTCGGCGGCGTGGCGCTCACGCTGTCGGCGATCGGCATCTACGGTGTGCTGGCGTTCGGCGTCGCGCAGCGCGCGCGCGAATTCGGGATCCGCCAGGCGCTCGGCGCCAACCCGCGAGCGATTCTCACGCTCGTCCTGGCGCAGGGAATGCGCACGGCGGCGATCGGCGTGGCATTGGGGCTTCTCGGATCGGTCGCGCTCACGCGATACATGCAGAGCCTTCTGTTCGGCGTCGGCGCGCACGATCTCTCTGTGTACGCCGCGGTCACAACGCTGCTGCTCGGTGTGGCGTTCGCCGCCTGCTACCTGCCGGCGCTGCGAGCAACACGCGTCGCTCCGACCGTCGCTCTGCGCGATTTCTAGACCCGTGGCGCACGACTTCAGTCGTGCGATTGTGCATGCCTCCGTCTCTCTCCGGCTATGATGGGCTCGGAGGACCGGCTCGTGAAACAAAGCGCGACATTCCTGTGTGCGGCCGCGTGCGCGTTACTGGCCTCGTCCGTGTCCGCGGCCGACAAGGTGCCCGCTGCTGGCGGCGCGATCGAGATCACGCCGATGATTCACTCGAGCATCCAGATCGAGCACGCCGGCAAGGTGATTCAGATCGATCCGTGGAGCGCGCTCGATCTCGCGCGCTACAAGAAGGCCGACCTGATCCTGATCACCGACGACCCGCTCCATCATCTCGATCTCAAGGCCATTCAGCAGCTGCGCAAGCCCGGTGCGCCGGTGGTGATCCCCGAAGCCAGTAAGTCGAAGTTCCCCGACGGGATCATCATGGCCAACGGCGAGCGCGCGACGGAAAGCGGCGTCACCGTCGAGGCGATTCCGGCCTACGACATCATTCCCGGTGAGCCGTCGCATCCGAAAGGCAAGTCCAACGGCTACGTGATCACGCTGGGAGGGACGCGCATCTACGTCGCGGGCGTCACCGAATGCGTGCCCGAAGTGCGTGCGCTGAAGAACATCGACGTCGCCTTTATCCCTCTGAATGTTCCGCTGAAGCGCATGACGCCGGTTGCCGCGGCGCAGTGCGTGAAAGCGATCGCGCCGAAGATCGTGTATCCGTATCACTACGATCAGTTGCTCGCGGCCCGTCTCGCGAACCCCCGCGCCACGTCTGAAGGGCCCGCCGGCGGTTTGACGATCGCGGAGAGCCTGCGCGCGTTCAAGGACGCGCTCGAGGACGAAGCGATTGAGGTGCGCGACGGCAACTGGTACCCGGTGGCTGCGCCTCCCATGCCCGTGCCTGCACCTCCGATGCCCGTGGCGCAGGCCGCCGGCGTGGCGCAGGGTTTTAGCCCTGCGAAGGGAGTGGCGCAGAACTTCAGTTCTGCGATCCCCGTTCCGCGCGTGACCGGCCCGATTCCCGTCACCGCCTCGTCGTATCCCTTTGGCGCCGCCGATCACGAGCGCGTGCCGGAGGATCTGAAAGCCATCGGCTACGTCGAAGAGGAGTTTCTCGTCAGCGGCACGGCCAACGTGTACGACTGGCCGCAATCCGGGGCCGCGATCGTGCGCACGCCGAACGTGCCCTACACGACGCGCGTGCTGATCCGCCGGCCCGCCACCCGTTCGAAATTCAGCGGCGCCGTCGCCGTCGAAATGCTGAACCCGTCGAACCTGTTCGACCTGAATCTCGGCTGGGCCATTTCGCACAAGCAGTTCGCGCGCAACGGCGACGTCTGGGTTGGCATCACCGCCAAGCCGGTCTCCGTCGTCACGCTGAAAGCATTCGATCCGGCGCGCTACGCGGCGCTGTCGTGGGTGAACCCGTTGCCGCTGGATGACGTGCGCAACTGCGTGACGGTTGGCGCCGACAGCACGCGCATGACCGAGAACGGCCTCGTGTGGGACATGAACCGCCAGGTTGGCGCGTGGCTGAAGAGCCGGGATCGTACGAACCCGCTCGCGTACGCCGCAGCCGCCGATCGCCCGCATCCGGTGCAGCACCTCTACGCGTGGGGCTATTCGCAGACCGGCGGCTTCCTCTACACCTACGTGAACGCGATCCATCCGCTGGACGTGCAGGCCACGGGCAAACCGTTGTTCGACGCGTACGTGATCGCGACCGCCAGCGGCCCGACGCCGATCAACCAGTGCTCGGGTGCGATTCCCGCCGAGGATCCGCGCCGGACGATTCACAACGCCGGCGTGCCGGTCGTGCGTGTGATGAGCGGCTCCGACTACCTCCGCAGCATGGCCGCGCGCTTGACCGACAGCGACGTGGCGCCCGATCTGCTGCGCAACTACGAGATCGCCGGATCGGCGCACGCGACCCCCGACGAGTTGAACTTCGCCGCTGCGCCGGCGGATCTGGTGAAAGCCGGACGCGCCGTGCCGCCGATGTCGTGCAACGAGGGGCTCCGCAGCCGGTTTCCCAACAGCATCGCCTTCAACGCCATCTTCAAGAATCTCGATGCGTGGGTGCGCACGGGCGTTGCGGCGCCGCGTGTCGATCCGATTCGCGTCGAGAACGGCGCGCCCGTCCTCGACACGTTCGGCAACGTGACCGGCGGCATCCGCTCGCCGTACGTCGACGTTCCGACCAGTACGTGGTTCGGCAATTCGACGGGCGCCTCGTTCTGCGGCATCGCCGGGCACGAAGTGCGGTTCGACACGGCGCGTCTGAAAGAGTTGTATCCCTCCTCCGCCGACTATGTCCGCAAGGTCACCGACGATGTGGCGAAGCTGGTGGCGCTGCGGGTGATGACGAAAGAGGACGGTGACGACCTGATTGCGGAGGCGAGACGCTTCAGCTGGCGCTGATCCGCAACGCTCAAGCGCTGCGCTACTTCCTGATCCGCAACGCTAAAGCGCTGCGCTACTTCCGATGTGGCGCTGCGCCACGTCAGAGTGTGACGCAAGGCTTCAGCCTTGCGTCAGCGCACGATCACGACCGGCGCGCGCCAGACGCGATCGTCTCGGCCGTGGCGGTAAGCCCGGTGTGGTCGCTGACAGGACGACGGTCTCTCGCTCGCAACCCTGCCTGGCGTTTTCGGACCAGCTGAAGCCTGCGAGAATGGCGCCCTGAGGCGACCGAGTTTTTCTGGCCGCTGCGCGGGATCCCGAGGACGAAAACGATCACGGAGGCAGGCCGCCGGTCCAACCCGGGTGGGGGGCGAACGCCACGGCCCAGGGATCGCACTGCAGTCGGTCGTCACAGTTGTTCCGAGTCCACCGATGCACCTGCGTTCTCGCAGAGCCGTCGCACGCAGTGACGCACCTCAGACATCCTCGCCGGTTTCTGGAAGGTAGCCGCTGCTTCCAATTCAAAGAACCGATCGACGTCACCGCCCGACAGGACGATCACGGGAATCTGTGCGAACGCGGGGCTTCGACGCTGTTCTCGACGCATCAGAGAGCACCATCGGCGTATCTGGAAGGATGCGGCCGATGGTGTCTACGAGCTGTCCGGAGAACGACGCGCTCGCCTAAGCGGACGCGACCAGGCCGGCAAGCGGCAGGGCGACGACGAGCAATGCGATGACGATCGCGATGCAGGTCGAGCGGGTGAGCGGCGTGCGGTTCAGGTTGCGGTTCAACATGGCGCTGACTCTCGTTTCGAGGCTGGACGGACGCGCCATCGCTGGCGCAGGAAAAAACGATCGGCGGTGTTGCCGGAACGCGCGTGCAAGGTCGAGCAAGGTGGACGCGTACTCCGTGCCTTCCACGCCCAACCCCAGCACCACGTCGTCGCACGCCTGCTCGCTTTCGCGGCGAAGTTGACGGCAGGCGATCCAGACGAGCGGGTTGAACCAGTACACGGCGCGCAGCAGCTCGGCGGCCATCTGCACGATCCAGTCACCGCGCCGGATGTGCGCGAGTTCATGGGCAAGCACGATGCGGATGCGGCCCTCGGGCCAGTGGCGAGCCTCGTCGGGGAGGATCACGCGAGGCTGACGCAGGCCCCACGTGACGAGCAGCCTCGGGTGATCGCTTTGCAGCAGCACGACCGGACACCGGAGGCCGAATCTTCGCGAGAGCATAGCCGCGACCTCTGTCCACATCGTGTTCGCCACACGTTGCGATCGCGACGCGAGCCACGCGAGCCGAGCGAAGCCAACCAGAAGGAGCGACAGGCTGACGGCAAATCCCGCCAGCCAGATCGGTCCGACCATTCGCAGCGCCGACGCCGTTTGAACGGGGACGAATCGCGTCTGCTGGATGCCGTCGGCTACATCAGCAAGCTCGCATTCGTGAATCGGGATGAAGAGCGCCAGCGGCTCGACGCGCCGGCCGAACAGCGAGGCGCTGACCGGGACGCGCCAGACCGGCACGACGCGCTCGAGCACGCGAAGCTGGGTGCGTACGGTCGAGGAATTGGGTTCGCCGGGAAGCGCGGCCATCACCTCGGCGGCGGTGGCGCGGCCGGCGCGATAGAGCACGTCCATGATCTGCCGCTCGCGGCGCGTGAGGGTGGTATGCAGTCGAGGGCTCAGACGTGATTGCGCAGCATCAGTTCCTTCGGGTGCGGCGCCAGGTACACCTGCCCTGCCAGATACACTACTTCGTGGACGCGCACGTGGTGGCGCAGCAGCGTGATCGGGACGATGAGGGGCACCAGGCCGAGGCGGTAGTCGTCGATGGCGGCGAGCAGTTCCGTCCGCGAATCCGTGTCCAGCGTCTTCTTGAAATAACCAACCATGTGCTGGAGCACGTTGGTGTGGCGTTTCGTCGTCGCCATTTCGGACAGTGCGTCCATGAAGCCGTCGGTGTAGCGCGCGCGCAGCGCCGCTCGGTCGGCGCCCTTCGCGCCGGCCACGATTCGCCCCAGGCGCGTGTACGCCTGCGTCGAGTGCGCCAGCAGCACCAGTTTGTGCGCCGTGTGAAACCGGACGAGATCGCCCACCGTCCAGCGCGACTCGAACAGGTCGCGGAGCCGGCGGTACGCAAACACCCGCTCGATGAAGTTGTCGCGCAGGCGCGGGTCAGTGAGCCGTCCTTCTTCTTCAATCGGCAAGTGCGGATAGCGCGCGATCAGCGCTCGCGCGAAGATGCCGATGCCGGTCTTCGCCGCCGGACCGTTGCCGCCGTACACCTTGACCCGAGTCATCCCGCAGCTCGGCGAATCCTTCTTCAATACGTAGCCGCACAGATCCTCATCGTCCAGCGTGACGACCCTGCGAGCTGCGTACGCCGTCATCGCGTCGGTGTGTTCGACGCCGGTCTTGACCGTGAGCAGCCTGACGCGTCCGCCCTCGTCGACGAGCCGCATCGATTCGCGCGGCGTGCCCATCCCCACCTCGACTTCGGGGCAGACCTTGACCCACTCGACGAGCGGGCCGAGCACCTGCGTGAGGAACGCATCGCGCTTGTGGCCCGCGTCGTAGCGGACTTCGTCGCCCAGCAGGCACGCGGACACACCGATTCGGATCGACATTCAGTTAATGTTAATGCGTGAGCCTGATCCTTTTCTCCTGGGAGCGCAGTGAGCTGACGCCGGCCGAGCTCACGCAGTTCGCCTTTCTGGTGAGCGCGGCCGGCCGCGCGATGCTCGACGTGCTCTCGCAGCTCGAGGGCGGCTGCATCAATTACTGGGAAGCCGGCAACTGGGCGCTCAACGACGATGCCGAGCCGAAGGGACGGAAAGTGGGAAGGAATCCTGGGACGTACGGGACGATCAGGTCAGGCCCTGGTCACCTTCGGGCGTGAGCGGGTACCCGGGTGCGCCGCAGGGCTGAACGCCCTGCGCCACTTGGCGCTCATTGCCGTTGCGTCCAGCAGTGCCTCGAGGTCGGCTGGTATGGGCGCTTCCAGCGTCACACGCGCGCGGGTCAGCGGATGCGTGAACGCCACGCGCCATGCGTGCAGGGCCTGTCGCGGAAACGCCTGCAGCGTCGCCGCAAGCACCGGGTCGGTGATCTCCGCCCAGCGCGGCTTGCCGTACGTCGGGTCGCCGACCAGCGGCCATCCGCGTGCCGAGAGATGCACACGGATCTGATGCGTACGTCCCGTCGCCAGACGACAACGGAGCAGTGAGAGCCCCACGCGCGGCGCCGCCACGCGCGCCAGCCGCTCGAACCGTGTGAGGCTCGGCGCCCCCGCTGTCACCGACGCCACGACCCTGCGTCGATCGGTGAGATCGGTGCCGAGCCGGAAGTCGATTTCTCCGCGCGCCACGTTCACGCGGCCGTACACGACGGCCAGATAGTCCTTCTCCGAATCATTCGCGGCCATCTCGCGCTGCAATGCCGTGTGGCCTGCCGCCGTTTTCGCGACGATGATGATGCCGGATGTGAGCTTGTCGAGCCGGCTGACGAGCGACGGCCGCTGCGGAGCGGGCCACGCCCGCGCATGCCACAGCAGCGCGTTCATCAGCGTCCCCGCCGTGTGTTTGTAGGTGGGGTGTACGACGAGTCCCGCCGGCTTGTTGATCGCCAGCAGGTAGTCGTCCTCGTAGATGATGTCGACGCGAACGTCCTCGGCGGCCATCGCCACCCGCGGCGCCTCGTCCGGTAGCGTGACGCCGACGAGATCACCCGGCACCGTGCGCGTGGACACGCGGCGGACCACGTCGCCGTTCACCGTGACCCGCCCGTTCACGATCCACGCCTGTACGCGCGTCCGCGTGGCGCTCTTCACATCCGTCAGGTGACGGCGGAGCACGAGGTCGAGGCGCAGGCCGTCATCACCCCGATCGGCGATGACGACACGTGGCGGGAAAGACATGGCGTGCCATCGTACCGCGCGCGAGCAGCGATATGATCGCGTCATGAGCGATCGCGACAAGGGCCGGCTCGTATATTCGACCGGCCTGGGGAGCATCTGCGCCGGCTGCGGCTGGCCGGACAAGGACTGCAAGTGCAGTAGCCAGAACGCGCCGAACGCCGCGATCCCCACGCGCATTGTCGCGAAGCTCCGGATGGAGAAGAAGGGGCGCGGCGGGAAGACCGTGACGGTGGTCGATGGCCTGCCGAACAACGCGGTGTTCCTGAAAGACCTCTGTTCGGAACTGAAGCGCGCGTGCGGCACCGGCGGCGCGGTTGATGCGGGGATGATCGAACTACAGGGCGATCTGCGCGATCGCGTCCGCGAGTGTCTCCTCAAAAAAGGCTACGGCGTCAAAGGCTGACCTACAATAGCGTGATGCCAAAGCTGACGGTTGAAGGATACGGAACGTTCGAGGTGGTTGCCGGAAAGCGTCTGGTGCTCGCGATTGAGCAGGACGCAAAGGTCGACATTCTTCACGCCTGCGGCGGCAACGCGCGCTGCACCACCTGCCGCGTCGAGTTCATCGACGGCGAGCCGGCGACGCACACGGCCGCGGAGCAGGAGCGGCTCGTCGCGCGTGGGCTGACCGGCGTGCGGCTGGCCTGTCAGATCCTCTGCGATCACGACATGACCGTTCGCGCGATCAGCCGGCTCGAAGGATCAGGCCGGGCCGACCCCGGTGGCGCACCGACGGAGACCATCGCCCCGCCGCCCGTCTGGGTCTGAGCGAGGCGCTCCAGATCGATGGCTCCTACTGTTCTCATCGTCGACGACGACGCCGCGGTGCGGCGAACGACTGCGAGAATCCCGGAACGGCGTCCGTCCACCCATAAAGAAAGAGCCTGAGCTGACGTGCCAGAATCGGATTCCCTCGTGTCCACGCTCGTCGATCCGGCGCGCCGAACTCCTGGGCGCACCGCGTTGGCCGTCGCCATCTTCGTCATCACGCTGTGGCCCGCGGCTGCGGATGCGTCGGAGCGCGTGCTCGCGTCGAAAGGCGATGCCTCGGTTGTCAACGATCTGGCGGCGGGTACGTGGACGATTAGCAGCGCGGGGATCGCGCTCACGCTTGGCGTGGACGCGAATCAGCAACTCGTTGTCCGCCGGGTCATCAATCCGCAGACGCGGCGCATTCTGACGGACGCGTCGGCGCCCGACACCGTGCTGAACCTCAATGGCCAGTCGCTGGCGCTGGCGGAAGGCGCCACCGGATTTCATTTTGACGGCGCGGCAGCGGAGACGTGGCATGGTGGTGTGCACCTGGCGTTCACCTACAGCCACCGGGCTCTCCAGGCGTCCGTCGTCCGCCACTACGCCAGCTATCCCGGATCTCCCACGATTGAAGTGTGGACGGTGGTGCAGGTGTCTGCCGGCGGCGATCCGGTGATCTCGTCGCATTGGGTCGGCTGGCAGCTGGCTGTGCCGGCTGGCACGGTGCGATGGATCAATGGACTGCGTGGTGATGCTTCTGATACGCCGACCGACGAGGCCTTCAGTCTCGTTCATCAGGATCTCGCGCCAGGCGAATCCGTCACGCTGCAGGCGTATCGGCGATCCTCGGAGCAGTTCATGCCGTTCGTGATGGTCGATAACGGCGCCGACGAATGGTTCGGCGGCGTCCAGTGGTCGGGCGCGTGGCGCATCACATGCGCACGCGGCTCCGCCATGCAGATCACGCTCGAGTATCCCGACACCACGACCACCGTGACCGACGCGGCGCCGCTGGAAATGCCGCACAGTTTTTTCGGCATCTCGGTCGGTGGACCGACATCGGTCGGCGCGGCCCTTCGCGGATTTCTCGCGACGGGCGTGCGAGGCGACCGGCCCATCCGGCCGCTCGTGACGTACAACACCTGGTACCAATACGGCGTGCGCATCGACGAATCGACGATGCTCGACGAGATCGATCGAACCGCGTCGGCCGGGATGGAACTCTTCGTGCTGGACGCCGGATGGTACCAGGGCGCCGGTGCGCTCGGTTTCTTCGACTTCGACACCGGTCTTGGCACGTGGGCGGCCGACCGCGAGCGTTTTCCGAATGGCTTGCGGCCCCTTGCCGATCGGGCGCACGCCCGCGGGATGAAATTTGGACTCTGGGTGGAGCCGGGACGCGTCAGCCTGGATACGGTCGGTGTGGACGGATT
>JAYVMG010000342.1:0-3351 GCA_043759095.1 Acidobacteriota bacterium
GTCGCAGTCGCTCGCGCCATCAACGATGACGATCGATCAGCCTGCCGGCACGCGGCGTCAGTTCACCGGGCATCCGATCAGTCTCGACTTTCAGGGCGCCGATCTTCGCGCCGTGCTTCGCACGTTTGCCGAGATCAGCGGGCTGAATATCGTCATCGATCCGACGATCACCGGATCCGTGGACGTCGCGCTGCGCGATGTGCCATGGGATCAGGCGCTCGACATCATTCTGCGCGCCAACAAGCTGGGTTACGCGGTCGATGGGACGATCGTCCGGATCGCGCCGAACGCCGTGCTGAAGACGGAAGAGGACGAGAAGAAAGCGCTGATCGATGCCACCAGCGACGCGACCCAGCTGGGTACGCTGCAGCGTCAGCTGAGCTACGCGAAGGGCGACGAAGTCGCGCTGTTGCTCAAGAACGCGAATGTGCTGACCAAGCGCGGGCAGGCGAACGTCGACCCGCGCACGAACACGCTGATCGTCCGCGACGTCCCGAGCCAGTTTGCGGAGATCACGACTCTCATCGACGGCATCGATCGCGCGCAGCCGCAGGTCGAGATCGAAGCGCGCATCGTCCAGACCACCAAGTCGTACGCGCGCGCCCTCGGCGTGCAGTGGGGCTTCGGTGGACGCGTGGATCCCTCGTTGGGCAACACGACGAATCTGGCGTTCCCCAACAACGGCAGCCTCGGCGGCCGCGTCGGCGGCACGCAGGGTCCTGCGTCCGGCGCGACGACGGGGTTACCCACCGCGGTCAATCTCGCCGCGCCTGGCGCGACGAGCGCGGTCGGTCTTGCGTTGGGTTCGGTCAACAGCGCGTTCAACCTCGACGTGGCGCTGACGGCGCTCGAGAACTCGGGTCACGGCCGGCTGCTGTCGACACCGCGCGTGACGACGCAGAACAACGTCAACGCGGAAATCACGCAGGGCGTGAAGATTCCGGTGCAGACCACCGCGAACCAGACCACCACAACGGCTTACATCGATGCGGCGCTGACGCTGAAAGTCACACCGCAGATCACCGCGGCCGGCACCGTGATCATGCAGATTGCGGTCGACAACGGCTCGGCGAATCCGCCGGAAGCGAATGGCTCGCGGTCGATCAACACCCAGCGCGCCAACACGACCGTACTGGTCGGCGACGGCCAGACGACCGTCATCGGTGGGATCTACCAGAGCACCAGCGCCATCACGAACGACAGCACACCGGGGCTCAGTCAGATCCCCCTCCTTAAGTGGCTTTTCAAGCGGGACACACAGAGCGATCAGAACACCGAGCTGCTGATCTTTATCACGCCGCGGATCATTAAGTGACCGCTATGGGAATTGATATGCGCCACACCACTCGATGGGTCATGCTCGCCGCGCTCGTGGCGGCCACCGTTTCCTGCGGCGACGTCTCACGGCAGGGCAGCTCGCCCGTCTACCTCGTGATTGACACGTTGACGGCGACACGGGGAGGTGGCACGGGTTCCACCGCATCGTCCACGCTGGTCTCGGACGTGATCACGAACGTCACGACGCCCGCGCCCTGCACCCCCGCGACGCCGTGCCCGACGATCTTCGGCGACAACGGGACGGTCACGCTGCGCGCGCCGCTGAAAAACATCGGCGCCGGGACCGCCCTGACGCCTACGACTAACAACGAAGTGACGATCACGCGCGTCCACGTCCAGTACATCCGCGCGGACGGCCGCAATGTCGAGGGCGTCGACGTCCCGTATGCGTTCGACGGCGCGGCCACCGGCACCATCCCAGCTGGCGGCACGTTGACGATCGGGTTTGTGCTCGTACGCAATGTGGCGAAGCAGGAATCGCCGCTCGCGCAGCTTCGCACCAGCCCCAACATCATCACGTCGATTGCGAATGTCACGTTCTACGGCGCCGACCGCACGGGCAACGCGATCAGTGTGACCGGGCAGATCAGCATCTCGTTCGGTAATTTCGGGGATTTCTAAGAGCCATGGCATCCACATTCACTCGCCGCGCTGCCGTCGCCGTCGTCGCCACCGCACTCGCGGCGGCCACGAGTTGCACGGTGAAGAATACGGAGACGCCGGCGCTGAGCGGCCCCTCAGCGCTCGCGTTGACGCTCACCGTCAAAGCGATTCCCGACAGCATCAGTCAGGATGGCGGATCGCAGTCGTCGGTGAAGGTGACCGCCATCGGCCCGGACGGGAAGGGCGTGGCGAATCAGCCGATCCGCGTGGACATGATGGTGAACGGTGTCGCGGTCGATTACGGCAGCCTGTCCGCCCGGACGATCGTGACCGGTTCCGACGGCGTGGCGAGCGTGGTCTACACCGCGCCGCCAGCGCCGCCCAACGGCGTCTTCACGCCGTGCTCCTCGTCCCTGCTTGGCTCCGGCGTTCCGGGTTCGTGCGTCAGCATCGTGGCCAGTGCGACCGCGACGAACTTCCAGACGGCGAATCCCGAATCGGTCCTGATCCGGCTCGTCCCGCTGGGAGTGATTCTGCCGGCGGCGGGCGCGCCCACGGCTGCGTTTACCTATTCGCCGCAGACCGTCTCTGCGGGCATCGCCGTGCAGTTCGACGCGTCCAACAGCACGGTCGGACAGGGCGCCAGCCAAATCTCGAGTTACAACTGGAGCTTTGGCGACGGCGGAACCGCGACGGGCAAGAACCCGTCGCACACGTTTGCCGCAGGCAACAGCTTCGTCGTGTCGTTGACCGTGACCAACGATCGCGGCCTGACCTCTACGCCGGCGACGCAGAACCTGACGGTGGGAGCCGCAGCGTTGCCGACCCCGCTGTTCACGTTCTCGCCGGCGGCGCCTGGTGTGGGAGAGAGCGTCTTCTTCAACGGCTCGACGTCGATTCCTGGGATCGGACATGCGACCATCTCGTCGTATCGCTGGACGTTCGGCGATGGCGGCAGCGCATCGGGTGCGAATGTAACCCATAAGTTCGCGACCGCCGGCTCGTATGCTGTGCAGCTGACGGTGACTGACGAGGCCGGTTTGTCAGCGACGTCAGCCGCGACGTCGGTGAGCGTCGGCGCGCCACCGGCGCCGACCGCGAGTTACAAGTTCTCCCCGACGGCGCCCATCATCAATGACACCGTCGTGTTCGATTATCGGTTGTCGACGACGGCGCAGGGGCAGCGCATCGTCAGCCTGGACTGGAACTTCGGCGACGACACGCCGCTCGTCCGCTGCCCGGGCGCCAGCGCATGCACGAGCGACGGGATCACGACACACGTGTTTGCCAAGGCTGGCAGCTTCAACGTGAACCTCGTCGTCACCGACAGCGCCGGCCGCACGAATGCGACGTCGCAGCTGGTCAGCGTGGGGAACGGAAACCCGACTGCAATCTTGCTGGTGACCAAGA
>JAYVMG010000343.1:0-3351 GCA_043759095.1 Acidobacteriota bacterium
GGGCGCTGCTCGCGCAATCGAACGCGATCACCACCGTCAACTGGCCGCTCCATAACCTGGATCTGGCCGGCGGCCGGTTTTCGTCAATGGACCAGATCAACGCGTCGAACGTCGCGACGCTGACGCCTCGCTGGCTCTTTCAGACCGGCGTCATCGACGGCGTCAGCAACCAGACGACACCGGTGATCGTGGACGGTTCGATGTACGTGACGGACCCGCGTGGCAGCGTGTACGCGCTCGACGCCGCTGACGGCCATCTGCTGTGGACGTTTGACGTCACCGAACTGATCGGTGGCGGCGCGAAGGCCGGCTACATCTTCCGCAATCGCGGCGTCTGCTACGACAACGGCGTCGTGTATTCCGGCGCGGGGTCGTTCCTGTTCGCGATCAATGCGAAGACGGGGAAAGCGATCAAGACGTTCGGCAAGGACGGTCAGGCCAGCGTCATCCTGGACGTGATCAAGGAACGCTATCCCGATGTCACGTCGGCGATCACGCTGGGCTACTGGTTCACGACGGCGCCGCAGATTTACAACGGCGTCATCTACATCGGCAGCACGCGCAGCGAGAGTCACATCCCCGGTGGTCATGTGCTGGCCGTGGACGCGAAGAGCGGAAAGGTCCTCTGGCACTTCAACACCATTCCGCAGGACGGACGCGATCAGGGTTGGGACATTGCGGGCCCGACGTGGGTCGGCGGTGAACGTAACGGCGGCGGAATCTGGGAGACGCCGTCCATCGACCCAGAACTCGGCATGATTTACGTCGCGGTCGGTAACCCGTTCGGCGACAGCTCGAAGCGGATCGGAACGAATCTGTTCACCGATGCGATCGTGGCGCTCTCGCTGAGCACCGGCACGCTGAAGTGGTACTACCAGCAGACGCACCATGACGTGTGGGACTACGACTCCGGCAATCAGCCGATCCTGTTCGACATGCAGGTGCGCGGTCAGCGCGTGAAGGCGCTCGCCGAAGCGAGCAAGAACGGATATCTCTACATTCTCAATCGCGAAACGGGACAGCCAGTGCATCCGATCAAAGAGATGCCGGTTTCGACGGAGACGACGCGTCCTGGTGAACAGCCGTGGCCGACGCAGCCGATTCCGTACACGGCCGCGGGGCAACCGATGAAGCCGGTGTCGCCGGTGTTTCCGATCGACGTGCCTGCGGAGCGTCTCGTGACCAGAAAAGTGGTGCCGCAATTCACGCCGGCGGGACCGAATCAGATCTATTCACCGGGCACTGAAGGCGGTGCGAATTACGGTCCGATCTCGTATAGCCCGCGCACGGAGTTGCTGTACGTCAGCGCCGTGGACAGCCCGCTCGGCGCCGCGCGTCCAGCGCGAGGGTATTTCTCGGCGTTCGCGCCGGCGACCGGCGAACTTGCGTGGCAGCAGACGTTTGATGGTTGGGCGCAGGCCGGCTCGGTGGTTACCGCCGGCGGCCTGGTCTTTGTCGGCACCGGCAGCAA
Source organism: Acidobacteriota bacterium (assembly GCA_043759095.1). GTDB lineage: Bacteria > Acidobacteriota > Vicinamibacteria > Vicinamibacterales > CAVVIG01 > CAVQFC01. Next base: position 1,472 of record JAYVMG010000343.1, read on the forward strand.
TGTGGCCGGGTATCTGTTTGCGTACGACGCGAAGACCGGCAAGCTGTTGTGGAAGTTCAACACCGGCGGCGGCGTCTTCTCGTCGCCTGCCGTTTACATGGTGAACGGCGAGGAGTTCGTGACCGTTGCCTCAGGCGGAGGTGAACGAGGCCGCCGCGGCGGCGATCTCATTCTGAGCTTCGCTCTTCCGAAGGGCCCGCGATGATCGCGCACGACGATCAGACGTTCCGGCTCGCCCTCCTAGTGATCGTCATGCTGACGTTTCCGATCGCCGCGTTCCACCGGCTCCGGTCGCACGCCACGCGAGAGGCGCTCGATCGGCGGCAGGAGGGTCTCTTCATCCTGCTGACGCTGCGGCCATTGGGCCTCGCGATGTGGGTGGGCGTGATCGCTTTCCTGATCGATCCGTCGTACATGACCTGGTCGTCGGGGCCGCTGCCGGTGTGGCTGCGATGGACGGGCGTGGGGCTCTGCGTCATGGGCGGTGGACTGCTGAACTGGACCCTGAGCCGGCTCGGGAAGAACCTCACCGACACTGTCGTGACGCGCAAGGAGCACTCGCTCGTCACGCGCGGCCCCTATCGCTTCGTGCGGCATCCGTTCTATGACGCCGCCGCGTTGTTCGTGTTGGGAATTGGGCTGCTCGCGGCGAACTGGTTTCTGTTCGCGGTCGGCGCGGCCACCATTGGCCTGCTCGTGCGCCGGACTGGAACGGAAGAAGCGAACCTGCTTGCTCGCTTTGGCGCACCCTACCAGGCGTACCTCGATTGCACCGGACGGTTTCTGCCCAGGAGTTGGTGAGCGGGGACTCGTTGACCTGTCATTCCGCAGGGTATACATTCCGTCCGCGATGAGATTGAGCCTCACACCCTTGGCGGTTGTCGCACTCGCCGTGACGATCGGCGCGACCATCACCGCTCAACAACAGCCCGACAAGGCCCAGCTGCCGAAAGGGCAGATGCCGAATCTTGGACGCGCGACGAAAGTCACCGACGAACTGCCGCCGATGAACTTCGACGCGTACTTCCCTGGCGCCTGGACGTTCGAGTGGGACATGCCTGAAGGACCACTCGGGCCGTCGGGACAAGTCACCGGGACGACGGTCTACAAAGTGATCGAGGCGGGCAGGGTCTACGAGGCCGACACCAGCGCGAGCGGTCCCGGCGGCGCGTTCAAGCTGCACGAGTTGATCGAGTACCAGAAGGACAACAAAACGCTGTCGCGATACGTCACAGACAGCCGCGGCTTTTCGTACCTGCAACTCGCCACCATCGGCGGCGATCTGGGCGGGATCTACAACATCTTCTACGACAGCACGCCGTTCACGTACAACGGCCACACAGTTCGCATCAAGCACGGGCTGCGGACGATGTCGCCGTTCAACTACAAAGTGGCGACTACGGTGTCGGTCGACGGGGGACCGTTCAAGAACTATGGCAACCCGTGGTGGCGCAAGGATACGACGGGAAAATAGGGCTCAGGGCTGAACGCGGAGGACTTATGCGACGGGTTTTGACGACGATGCTGTTCGTGTGTGCGCTGGCGGTCGGCGCGCGCGGCCTTCACGCGCAGGGTGACGGCGGGTACAAGCTGGTGCCGAACTGGCCGAAGCTGCCGGCCGGCACCTATTTCGGCTTGAAGGATATGCCCCCGCCACCGGCCGAGCGTGATGCGCAGGCGGCGGCGCGGCGCGCGAGTGGACGCGGAACAGGCGGCGGCGGGAACGCGGCGGCCGGCGGCCCGACGAATCAGCCGGGCATCTCCGGCCTTGCCATCGATCAGCACGATCGCATCTACGTCTTCAACCGCGGCGTGAAGCCCGTGATGGTCTTCGACACCGACGGCAACCTCGTGCTCTCAGGCGCCGATCAGGTGATCAA
>JAYVMG010000344.1:0-3342 GCA_043759095.1 Acidobacteriota bacterium
TACGTCAGATTCAGATAGACCGGCGCGTCGGGCAGCCAGGAATAGAAGATGTAGCTGCTTCCAAGCAGGCCGGCGAACCCGATGATCATCGTCGCGCGCATGCCAATCTGATCGCTCAATGATCCGAAGATCAGGCACCCGAACATGAACGCGATCGTGCCGAACGTGTTCGAGCGGAGGGCGATCGTCGCGGGTACGTGAAAGACCTGCTGCAGATACGTGGGCGTGAACAGAATCACCACGACGATCCCGCCGGTCAGCACCCAGGTGAGCGCCAGAGCGACCAGTGTCTCCGTACGATGTTGGCGGAGCACCGTCTTCAGCGGCACTTCATGCGCCAGCAATCGGCGCGCGGCCATCTCCTGGAAGACCGGCGTCTCCTGGAGAAAGCGACGCAGACAGACCGCGATGAACCCGAACGCGCCGCCGGCGACGAATGGGATGCGCCACGCGAATGCGGCCACGCCCTCGGCGCCGTAGATCGTGTTGATCGCGCCAGCCATCGTCGATCCCATCAGAATGCCGGCGGTGAGCCCCGCCGTCAGCGTGCCGATGCCGAAACCGAGATGTTGCGCGGGCACATGCTCGGCGATGAACACCCACGCGCCGGGTACTTCGCCGCCGATCGCCACGCCCTGCAGGATGCGCATCGCGAGCAGCAGCAGCGGCGCGGCGATGCCGATGCTCGCGTAGGTCGGCAGCAGGCCGATCGCCAGCGTGGGCGCCGCCATCAGAAAAATGCTCAGCGTGAACATGCGCTTCCGGCCGAGCAGGTCGCCGAAATGCGCGATGAGGATGCCGCCGAGCGGGCGCGCGAGGTACCCCGCCGCGAAGATCCCGAACGTCTGCAGCAGCCGCAGCCAGTCCGGCATGTCGGCGGGAAAAAACAGCCGGCCGATCACCGGCGCGAGAAAGACATAGATGACGAAGTCGTAGAATTCGAGCGCGCCGCCGAGCGCGGCAAGCGAGAGCGTGCGGTAGTCGTGGCGGTTCAGCGGGCGTTCCATGCAGCCATATCTTAGAGCGCGCGGCAGGATTGCGCTCTCCACCGCAAAGACGCCCTAGTCTTTATGCTCTCCGCGTTCATTGTGGTGGCGAGTTGGGGGACGCACCAGCAGTGGGATCGCCGCGCTGACCAGCATCAGGCCGGCGATCCATCGCAGGCCCTGATCGTAGTGTCCTGACTGTTCGCGCAGCCTTGCCATCAGCGTCGGCCCGAGCACGCCCGCCACGCCCCACGCCGTCAGCATCAGGCCGTAGATCGAGCCCACGTGCTCCGCGCCGAAATAGTCCGCGGCGAACGCGGGCATCGTCCCGAATCCGCCGCCGTAGCAGAGCAGCACCAGCACGGCGAGCGCAGCGAACGCGTTCAGCCCGTGCGCCGACGGCAGCAGCCAGAAGGCGATGGCCTGCAGCAGGAACATCACGAGGAAGACCAGCCGGCGTCCGATGACGTCGGACAGCCACGCCCACATCAGCCGGCCCGCGCCGTTGGCGATGGAGATGACGCCGACCACGCTGGCGGCGCGAGCGGCGCTGATGCTGGTGATCTCCTGGAACATCGGCGCGGCCTGCGAGATGACCGCGATGCCCGCCGTGGTGTTGAGGAACAGCAGCGCCCAGAGCCCGTACCACTGCCAGCTGCGCATCGCCTCGCCAAGCGTGTACGAGTCCGAGCGTCCATCGGCGCGTCGTGCCGCCGGCGTCCATCCCTCCGGCTGGTAGCCGTCCGGCGGATTCCGCATGAACAGCGCGCCGCTGGTGACCGCGACGAAGTACGCGGCCCCGAGGATCGCGAACGTCTGCAGCACGCCGACCGATGCGACGAGCCGCGTCGCAATCGGCGCCGTGATCAGCGCGCCGGCGCCGAAGCCGGCGACCGCCAGGCCGGTGATCAGCCCTCGCTTGTCGGGGAACCACTTCACCAGCGTTGCCACCGGCACGATGTACCCGAGCCCCAATCCGACGCCGGCGATCAGGCCGTACGAGCAGTACAGCCACCAGAGGTGTCCGCCGGCGAAGCTCGCCAGGAAAACCCCGAGGCCGTAGAGGACGCCGGCGGTCAGCGCGACGATCCGCGGACCGGAGCGCCGCATCCACAGGCCGCCGCCGAACGCGGCGAGGCCCAGCACGAAGATCGCGATGGTGAAGGTCAGCGTGACCTCGGAGATCGTCCAGCCGAAGGTCCGGGTCAGTGGGATGCGGAACACGCTCCACGCGTACACCGCGCCGAGGGCCACCTGCATCAGAACGCCGGCCGCCGCAATGACCCACCGACTGTGCAGGAACGAAGGCTGAGCCATGGATGTGTGTATCCTATGGCGAGTCCGATCGCCGTGAGATACCGAATTGCCGTCTTCCTGCTGACCGCGTCCGCTGGCGCATCCTGCCGCACTGTGGCGGTTGCCGACGTGCGGCCGCCGCTGCTCCAGGCCGGCGCGCCGGGTCAGCCCAGCCGCGCCGTCGGCGCGATGCAGGCCAGCGATCTCTCGCAGGTGCAGTACACCGGCGCCGACATCAAGTTCATGCAGGGCATGATCGGTCACCACGCGCAGGCGGTCGAGATGGTCGCGCTCGTGCCCGCGCGCTCCAGCCTGGACGATGTGCGGAAGCTGGCGCTGCGCATCGACGTCTCCCAGAAGGACGAGATGAACATGATGCGGGAGTGGCTGCAGGCGCGCAGCCAGCAGATTCCGGATCCGCGCGCGCACCACATGATGGGGGCGACGCTGATGCCCGGCATGCTGACGCCGGAGGAGATGGAGCGCCTGGCCGCCGCCACGGGCGCCGAGTTCGATCGTCTCTTCCTCGAAGGCATGATCAAACATCACGCGGGCGCCATCTCGATGGTGGCGGAACTGTTCGCCACCGTCGGCGCGGGTCAGACGCCGGAAATATTTTCGTACGCGTCCGACGTGGACGCGGATCAACGCATGGAAATCGATCGCATGGGTTCACTGCTCAAGGAGCTTCAGAAATGAGATCTGTTGCCGCTACCTGTTTGTGCGTCTCCGCCGTCATACTTGCCGTTGCCATTGAAGGGGGCGCGCAGCAGCGTGCCGCCGATCCGAACGATCCGCGCGTCGGGCTGAAGCCCGGCCTGCGCGACGCGGGCGAAGCCGCCAGGAACATGAAGCGGATCGCGAGTCTGCCGAAACCCGAAGGCTTTTTTGATCCCGCGACGCCAGGCGGCGCCGTGATTCCGCCGGAACGCGATCCGAATCTGCCGCCGCTGCCGCCACCCGATCCGAACGCGCCGCCGAATCCCGCGCAGGCCAACATGCTCGGCTTCGCGAACTCGGATCTGGCGTTCAGCGGCAACCATGTGTTCATGGGCAGCTT
>JAYVMG010000345.1:0-8893 GCA_043759095.1 Acidobacteriota bacterium
GGCGGCAGCGGCAAGAGCGGAATCTACCTGGTGGCGCCGAAGTACACGCTCTCGGCGAACGGTCTTTATCAGGCTCCCTGGGGCATCAACTTCGGCGGCAACCTGACCGCGCGCCAGGGCTACGGCGAGCCATGGTTCCGCAGCCGTGTAAACACGAAGGACGTGCTCACGTCGAGCAAGAGCGTTCTGCTCGGACCGAGCGCGGACGCGACCCGGCTGCCGGGTGTGATCGAGCTCGACGTCCGCGCCGAGAAGATGGTCAAGGTAGGACGCACGAACGTCGCGTTCGACTTCGACATCTTCAACGTGCTCAACCAGGGAACGACGCTCGGCATCCAGTACGACGCCCGCGTCGGCAACTACAACCAGATCCTCGAGATCCAGAACCCGCGCATCGCGCGCGTCGGGCTCCGCTTCACGTTCTAGCTGGTTCGTCACGCGTGATTGGGACCCCGGGTGCGCCGCCAGGCGACCCGGGGTCTTTTTTTTGCTACCCTGATCTCATCATGATCACACGCACCTCATCCATGCTCATCGCCTGCATCGTCGCGCTTCTGATGGCGACGTCAGCGGGGGCTCAGGACTGGCGCGGCATGGGCCGCATGAACGGCACGGTCAAGGACGATAGCGGGCAGCCGGTCGAAGGCGTCGTCGTCAAGGCGCACCGCGTGGGATCGGACGGCGGTCCGCAGGCCAGGACGAACAAGAAAGGCGAGTGGGTGATTGCCGGCATCGCCAGCGGCTCCTGGGATCTCGACTTCGACAAGCCCGGGAACGAGACGCGCAAGCAGTCGGCATCGATCGTCGAGCTGACGCGCAACCCGACCATCGAGACCATCCTCAAGAAGACGGCCGCGGATCCGAACGTGGCGATCGTCGCGGATTTGAACAAGGCTGCCGATCTCATCAGCCAGCAGAAGTTCGCCGAAGCGCGGGCCATCTACGAAGACATCCTCGCGAAGCATCCGGAGGCGCACCAGGTCGAGCCCTACATCGCCCGCACCTATCATGCCGAACACAACCTCGAGGCCGCCATCCAGCACTTGCACGCCGCGCTGGCGAAGGATCCGAACAACATCGAGGTCAAGCTGCTGCTCGCGAACGTGCTGGCCGAGAAGGGCAACGCCGAGGAAAGCCGGCAGATCATGGCGACGATCGACGAGTCGAAGATCACCACCCCGTCGACGCTGCTCAATATCGGGATCGGGATGCTGAACGCGAAGAAGCCGGATCAGGCGCTGGTGTGGTTCGACAAGGCGATCGCGCGCTTTCCGCAGTACCCGGACGCGTACTATTACCGCGGAATCACGGAGCTGCAGGAAGGGAAGACCGACGCCGCGAAGACTGATCTCACGAAATTCGTCGAGATGGCGCCCAACGCTCCGGAAGCCGCGACCGCGAAGGCGATTCTGGAAAAACTCAAGTAGCGCAGGCCTTCAGGCCTGCCTATGGGTTTTTCGCCCACCCGAGGCGCGCGAGTCCTTCGCGCGCCGAGTTCTCCAGCGGTCCGCCCATTTCGATGTAGCTCGTGTAGTTGGCGATCGCGTTCTCGAGGTCCGACTTATTGGCGGCCCACGTCCGCGTCTGCTGCACGTAGCGGCGCGTCTTGACATAGCGCAGCTCCAGCGCCTTCGCCATGTTGAAGTAGCCGATTGACTCCAGCGGAGCCAGCGCGATCGCGTGGCTGAACGACTGCACCGCATCGTCCAGCGCGCCCCGCCCCGCCTGGACGACGCCGAGCGCGTTCTCCACTTCGGCGTCCTTCGGCCACCGCTCTTTGGCCGCGCGCAGGACGCGGATCGCCTTGTCGGGATCGCGCAGCTGGATGTAGCCGTCGACCAGATCGAAGTACACGGGCTCGAACTCCGGCGCGCTGCTCCGGACCTTCTCCCACGCGCCGACCGATTCCTGATATTGCCGTAGTGCGTAGCTGGCCTGCCCGAGTGCGTAGTGCACCCACGGTCGCGCCGACGGAGCCGCCGCGGCGACCAAGAGCGAGCGTCGGGCGGACTCGACATCGCCCCGTTGATACGCACTCCAGCCGGCCGAGGACGCCGCGTCTGCAGCGTCGCCGGCCAGCGCCTCGACGTGTTTCGACGCGTCGGGCCGGAGACGGATGGTCGATGCGCCCGGCATCGGATTCGGCACCGTGCCGCCGCCGCCGGCCGGCACGGCCGGCGCGGGTTCCGCCGGAGCCGGCGGCGCGGATGCCGGCGCAGCCGCGGGCGCGATCGCCTCTGGCGCGGCCGCGGCCGGTGCGGACGGCGCTGCAGCCGGCGTGGACGTCCGTGGCGCCGTCGCGGCCGGGCGAGGCGTCGCCACGTAGCCGCGGCGCGCTCGAAACGTCACGCCAGGCCGCTTCAACTTGACCGTGATCTTGCGAAACTTTCCGTCGGGTGCCTTCTCGGGCCTGTACCCGAGCACGTAGTAGTTGCTCGCGTCGTCGACGATGCGCCGCACCGCCTGGTCGAAGATGTTGGTGTTTCGCACGACGAAGCCGCCGGTGTCGACGGCGAGGCTGTTCATCGGGTCCGCGCCTTCGTCGAACTGTTCGAGCAGCCGGGCGATCGACTCGATGTTGCTGGGATTCTCGCCGCTCAAGCGGTCGCCCATGCCGCGCGAGTCGAGGCCGCGGGCGTCGAGCGTGTAAAGCCTGGCATTGGCGCGCGCGGCGAGTCCGACCGACTGCTGGACGAGCGGCCACGATTCTTCCGCGAGAAACCCTTCCGACATCAATAGCACCGTCTTACGTCCGTCGATGCGCTCGAGGCCGTTGAAGAGCGCCGTAAGCGCCTGAATCGTCTGGTGACTGGACGCGCGCACGTCGTCGGTGAGCTGCGACGCCTTGCCCCGTACCGCGACTTCAGCGTTTTGACACAGCGTGGGTTCATCGGTGCAGGCGCGCTGGATGGCCTGGTCCAGCACGATCCGGTCGTTGTTGAGCTGGATGCGGACGGCTTCGATCTCGCTCATTCGCGGCCACAACGTCTGGTCGAAGCGGCGCGACTGCTTCTTCAGCGCCGGATTCAGCGACCGGACGGCCTTCACGAGCTCTGCGCCGTCAGTCGTCAGGCGGTTGTTGATCATGCGTCCGCCGGCCAGCACGCCGCCGACGTCGCCCGGCTGGAACTGCTGCGAAAAGAGCGTGAGCGCGGCGGCCTGGACACGCTTGAAGCCGGCGAGCGTCAGGTGTTCATCATCGAACACGACGACGAACACGCGTGACGTGCTGAGCGGCGGCGCGGCGACGGGCGATGTCGGTGCGCCGCCGGCCGAGGCAGGCGCGGCGGCGGCCGACGCCGCACCCGAGCCGGCGACGTAGAACAGCTCGATCTTCTGCGGCCTACCCTCTTCGCGGACGTCGAAGTCTTCGGGTTTCAGATCAGCGACGAATCGGCCGGCCTTGTCGTGCACGACCACGTCAACTTCGACGACGTCGGTGGCGGAGCGAAAGCCGAGCGGTGGCTGCGGAGCTTGCTGGCGCGCGGCTACGGGCAGGGCCAACACGACGGCGAGCGCGACAGCGCTGATCGATCTCTGCATGGGTGGGGCACCAAGGCACCAGGCGCGCTATTTCGCCGAAACGCCCGCGACAATCAAATCGTAATGCTTCTTGTCCTTCTTCTCCAGCCACGCGAGCTTCGCGCCGTCTTCTGAAAACGCAGGGAGCACGACGTTCTTTGTGCCCGCCACTTCCTGCTTGTGGCCCTGATCGTCGAGGAGCGTCAGCGGGCCGCCTTCCCGCTTCGCGTACGCGATGACGCGCCGCGGCGCCGGCGCCCATCCGAAGTTCACGCCGGGCGCGACCGCCTCGTTCACCCATTCGCCAATGGTCTCGCCGGAGCCGCGCGCCTCGCCCTTCAGCTTCAGCGCGAAGATTGTCTGCACCTGAGCCGTGTTCGCTGCGGCCGATGCGTCGCCGATCGAGGTGCCGGCCCCCGGATCGGCGGTGCCGCCTTTGGCGAGCGCGCCGCCGGTCGGCGCCGCGGTCGAGCGGAGGGTCTCCTGGCGCTGCTCGACCGTGATAGTGAACGTCGGCGCGGCGGGCGATGCCTGGCCCGACTTCCAGAGCCAGTAACTCGCCACCCAGGCTGGAGGCTGATCGACGTGTTTCATCGACCGGTCGGCCAGGGTCACGACGACGCCTTTGCTGGATTTCACAGTGCCGCGGGCGTCGCGGTCCGCGGCTTCAACGTAGAGCTGTGCGCCGTCGGGAGACCAGGCCATCCGCCATGGCTCGCCCTTCAGCTTACCGGTGTCGATCTCGACGAGGCGCAGCGGCGTGTCGAGCGAGACCGTGGACGCCGACCCGCCAGGCTGCGCCGTGGCGAGCATGAGGGCGGCGGCCAACGTGATCGTGAGCATGGGACCTCTTCGGCTACGGCTGTTTGATGACCTGCTCGAGCGCGGCCTTTGCAGGGGCGAACGCGGGCTCAATCTTCAGCGTCAGCCGGTATTCCGCGGCTGCCCGCTGCCGGTTGCCCCGAGCCTGGGCGATCTGCCCGAGGCCGAAGTGCATCCGTGAGGGACGGTAATTCAGACGGAGCAGGGTCGCGAATTGTTCTTCGGCGGTGTCCAGCCGGCCGAGCAGCAGCGCCGTGCCGGCGACACGCGCCCGTGCCGAGGTGTCCGAGGCATTGGCCCGTACGGCGTCCTCGTACCGCTGCAGCGCCTCGGCCTTGAGCCCCTGCTGTTCCGCGATCATACCGCGTGCGATGAGCACTTCGCCGCTCCCCGGTTCCAGCCGCTCGGCCTGCGCGGCCGCCTGCTGCGCCCGGACGACGTCGCCGAGGCCCAGGTAGGAGCGCACCGCCGAGACCAGAGGCGCGGCGGCGGTCGGGTTGAGCAGGCTGGCGGCCGCGTACTCGTCCGCCGCGCGCTGATAGCGCGCGAGCGCCGTGTACGCGTCGCCGAGCGCGAGGTGCACTTCGTACGACCGCTCGTTCGATGCCACCAGCCGCGTCAAAATCGGGATGGCCGCCTGTGGATTGCCGCGCGCGAGCGCGCGGGTTGCGCCCGCCATGCCGGCGCGGAATCGCTCGATCGCCGTCACCGCGTCCTTCGGATCGATGCCGCGGCCGCCCGAAGGCGGTGAGGCGACGCCCACGTAGCCGAGGCTCTGCAGGCGCGCCAGCGTCTCGGCATCAGGTCGCGGCGCCTCGACCTGCGCCGCCGCGCCAAACGACGACACGATCTTGCGCGCTTCGGCCGACAGCCCCGCCGCCAGCGGACCGCGCGCGCTGATGAGATTCTGGCGCTCCGCGCGATCACGGCTCACCTGGTACAGCTCGGGCCGCGGCGCGTCGATGTACTTCCACTCACCAACGCGCACGGACTTCAGCTCGTTGAGTCCGAAATGCAGGCTCGGGTAGTACGTTTCCGCGTACGACGGTGCCGCGTCGCGCCGGGCGCGTCCGCCGATCTCCGGCACCGCGCTCTCGCCGTCGATTCCGGAGAGCGCCGCCAAACCCGCAAGCTCCGCGACGGTTGGCAGGACGTCGATCGACCGGACCTGCGACGCGACAACGCCGCCGGCGTGCTCCTTCGCGGGCAGCCGCACGATCCACGGGATCCGCAGCACGGAGTCGTAGAGAAAAATGCCGTGCTCGCGCTCGCCGTGCTCGCCGAGCGCCTCGCCATGGTCGGCGACGACGACGACGATCGTCCGCTCGAGGCGTCCGCTCGTCTCGAGGTTGGCGAGGAGCCGTCCGATGCACGCGTCCACGTAGGCGATCGCGCCGTCGTACGGCGCAGCCGGAAAGCGCGCGCGATACGGCGCCGGCGCGTCGTACGGTCCGTGCGCGTCGTAGAGATGAACCCAGGCGAAGAACGGCTCCCGTGACGGCGTGTCGAGCCAGGTCAGCGCCGCATCGGTGACCTCGCCGCCCGGGCGGCTCGCGTTCAGCTTGGTCGCGTTGCTGAAGCGCGCGAACCGGGAATCGAACTCGTCGAACCCCTGCCCGAAGCCGTATTGCCGGTCGAGGATGAATGCGCCGATGAATCCGCCCGTGCGATAACCCCGCACTTTGAACGCCTCGGCCATCGTCGTCGCGCTCGAAGGGAGCGGGGTTGTCGCGTTGTCGCGCACGCCGAAGCGGGCGGGGTAGACGCCGGTCAGCAGCGCGGCATGGGCCGGGGCGGTCAGCGGCGACTGCGACGTGGCATCGGCGAAGCGGACACCCTCGCGCGCCAGCCGGTCCAGTGCCGGCGTCGAGCCCCTCGCGTATCCGTACGCGCCGAGATGATCGGCGCGGACTGTGTCGATGGTGATGAACAGGACGTTGGGCGGCGGTGTCTGGGCGTGCAGCAGCGACAGCGCGGCCACGAAGACCAGAGCCGGGCACACCGTTCGCAAGGCTGAAGCCCTGCGCCACATCCGGTTCGCGCTCAATCCCAACACTCCCCTACCGGCGTTCGAGGCGTGAAAGTCGATCGAGGAGCTCCGGCGATTGCGGCAGCGCCGCGAGCCCGACGCGCAGCACCTGCGCAGCGAGCGCCGGCTGGGACAGGCGCTGATACATGTCCGCCAACGCGAGGTGCGCCGGGATCATGGTCGGGTCGATGAAGGTGGCCCGGCGCCATGCGCTGATCGCCTGGCGATCGTCGCCGGCGCCGTGGCAGGCCCAGCCGAGGAAAAACGCCGCCGGCGCATTCGTTCCATCGGCATCGAGCGCCTCGGTCAACGCCGCGATGGCGCCCGGATAATCGGCGCCGCCGAGTCTCGCCAGGCCGAGCCGAACGGCGTCGGTGCTGGCGCCCGCGTCCGCGCGTTGCAGGTATTCCCGGGTAAACGCGGCATTCACCACGTCGCGCGGGTCCGGTGCGGCAGGCGGGTCGTCGGCCGCCGCATCAGGCCGGATCCCGAGGCGCACTTCGACCTCCCGCACCATCTGAGAGACGGTCTCGCCGCCCACTTTCACCGTCGCCCTGGCGACGTAGGACCCCGGCGTCACGCCGGTGAGGGGCAGCGCGATCCGCGCCTCGCGAGAAACGCCGCCGGCCATCGCCTTCGCATCCAGCACGTCGGCGAAGCCAGAGACGACGGTCGTCTCCTCACCGACGGGCACGAGATCGACGAGGACGCGGGCGTCGCGCAGTTGATCGGACGTGCGACTGTACAGCTCGAGCACGCCGCTCAGACCGTCGCCCGCGTACGCGGCCGGCCGCACCGGCAGTTCGCCGCGCTCGGCGCTGAGCACTAGATCGCCGCTCGTCACCGACGGACCATCGAGCCGGCGCACGGTGAAGCGGCGATCGGCGCTGCCGACGCTGCCGCCAGGCTCGCGCACGACGGCGCGCATCAGGTAGTCGCCGGCCGGTAGCTCGAACTGCACGTGAAATGTGCCCGTGCCCACCGTCTGCCCGGGCGTGCGGCTGACGGGCAGCGTTATCGTGTCTGTGCCGCTCGCGACGATGCGGCCGTCGGCGACCGCGCGCACGGCAAACACGACGTCGGCGGCGCGCGCCTGGTGCTCGGACGCCAGCGGAAGCTCGGCCGCCAGACTGACGATGACGCGGTGCACACCTGACGCACTGCCGCGGAGCGAGTACGTCGTGTACTGGACCGCCAGCCCCTGCAGCGGGAACGGCGCGGCCAGCGCGCGGTCGATCGCCTGCCGGCGATCCGGCGTCTTCGTGCGATCGACCAGGGCAAAACCGGTGCGTGCGCTGACGCGGGCGCCGCGGCGCGTGACGCGCACCGTCACGCGCCGGTAGCTGCCGGGGTTCCTCAGTGCGTCGGCGCGCGGCGTGAAGCCCACCACGTAGAAATCCTGCGAGGCGTCGCCGGCCTGCGCGAACGCCCGGTCGGCGCCGTTCTCGGCATCGGGGAACAGCGCGCCGTCGGTCTCCACCGCGAGGCTGCCGAGAGGGCTGATTTTGTCCAGCACCTCCGTGGCCGCGTCGCCGCCGATGGGCTGCTCGGCGGACGCATCGGCGCCACGTCGATTCAGATCCAGGGCGTAGATCACGCTGTAGGACCGCGCGGCCGCCGCGGCGACCGTCTCGATCTCTCGCGTGACGTGATCCCCGTGGAAGCCTTCCGATAGCAGGAACACCGTCTTCCGCCCTTCGATGGCGCGCATCGGCTCGAGCACATCCGAGAGCATCGTCAGCACGCGCCTCGACTGCGCGTCGGCCTTGTCGACGATCGTCCGCGCGTCCTCGCGGACGAGCTGACGGAACGCCGCCGCATCGGTTCCGATCGTCGTGCTGACGGCCGAGCGGGCGGTCGCGTCCGTCAGACCCGCCTGCTGATCGCGATCGGCGACGCGGCGAAGCACGACATCGTCGCCGTTCGTAATGCGAAACGCCTCGGACAGCGTCATCGTGCCGAACACGCCGAACTCCTGCGTCTCGGCGAGCCCTCGGATCCGATCGAGCGAGGCGACGACGCGCGGGAAGTCTGCGGTGAAGCCGATTTGAGGGCCGGGCCCCGGCAGCGCGTAGAGGGCGACGCGATCGCCGGGGTGCATGCGTGTTCGAAGAAATCTCTGAGCCGCCAGCCGTGCGCGCTGCTCGGAGCCTGGCGTGATGTGCTGCTGATCGAACACCAGCACATACAAGTGTCCACGGGCGGCGCCGCGGTTGGTCGACACCTCGCCGGCGATCGTCCCTCTGGCCACGTCGGCGTAGGATCCGGCCGGTTCCTCGATGTGCTGGAACAGGACGACCGGGCGGCGTTCCGCGTCTTCGACGACCTCGATCTCGTCCTGCCGCAGATCGCGTACCGGACGCCCGTCCGCATCGGTGACGCGCACGTCCAGCCGCGCGAGCTCCACGCCGGCCTTGAACGACGGCGCAGGCTGCGGAGCGGGATTCTGCGAACTGGCCATCGCTGCCGTGCCGAGCAGCGCCAGACACGCGGCTGTCGGTGCGGATTGTTTCATCGGGT
>JAYVMG010000346.1:0-3339 GCA_043759095.1 Acidobacteriota bacterium
CGAGATCACGAGCCCAACAGCGATCCCACCGGCTCGTGATCTCGTCGGCCGCCACCCGTGCTCGACGGCCTGCAACGCAGGCCGCCCCGCCGAACCTCCTTCTGTTCCGTCTTCGTTTCTCCGTTCCTCTGTGGTGAATCTTCTTCGTGTGTTTCGTGGTTTCGTGTTTTCGTGGCTTCCTTGTGATTAACTGTCCTGCGTGAAAAGCGGACGTCACTTCCTCCAGATCCCCGGTCCGACCAATGTGCCCGATCGGATCCTGCGGGCCATCGCGCAGCCGACGATCGATCACCGCGGACCCGCGTTCGCCATACTCGCGCGCGAAGCCATCGACGGACTTCAACGCGTATTCCAGACGACAGGACCGGTCGTGATTTACCCGACATCCGGGACCGGCGCGTGGGAAGCCGCCTTCGTCAACACGCTGTCGCCTGGCGACACCGTGCTGATGGTCGAGACCGGCCAGTTCGCCGCGCTCTGGCGCGACATGGCGCTTAAGCTGGGACTGCTGGTCGAGTTCATTCCCGGCGACTGGCGCCACGGTGTCGATGCGGCCGCCATCGAACAGAAACTGGCGGCAGATCGCGGCAAGGCGATCAAGGCCGTCGCCGTTGTCCACAACGAGACGTCGACCGGTGTGACGAGCAACATCCCGGCGGTCCGGCGCGCGATAGACGACTCCGGACATCCGGCGCTGCTGCTCGTCGACGCGGTCTCGTCGCTCGGCTCCATCGACTATCGTCACGACGAATGGCGCGTCGACGTGACCATCAGCAGCTCGCAGAAAGGGATGATGCTGCCGCCAGGGATGGGCTTCAACGCGATCAGCGCCAACGCCCTTGCCGCCTCGAAGACGGCCAGCATGCCGCGCGCGTACTGGGACTGGCAGCCGATGATCAGGGACAACGCCGCCGGCTTTTTTCCCACCACGCCCGCGATCAATCTGCTCTACGGTTTGCGCGAAGCGGTGCACATGATGGAGGAAGAAGGGCTGGCCAATGTGTTCGCGCGCCACAGCCGTTTCGCCGAAGCCACGCGCCGCGCGGTCAGGGCGTGGGGGTTCGAACTGCTGTGCGCCCTGCCCGACGAATACAGCAGCGCGCTGACCGCCGTCGTCATGCCCGACGGGCACGATGCTGACGCGTTCCGGAAGATCGTGCTGGAAAGATTCGACATGTCGCTCGGCGCGGGGCTGGGCAAGCTGAAAGGGAAAGTGTTTCGCATCGGTCACCTCGGCGACTTCAACGACCTGATGCTCTGCGGGACGCTCAGCGGCGTCGAGATGGGGTTCGCCGCGGCGGGCGTTCCGTTCACACGCGGTGGTGTGACGGCCGCGCTCGACTTTCTCTCGTGTGGAGCAAGGCTTTAGTCTTGTTTCTCGCTTGTGGCGCAGGGCTTTAGCCTTGCGAGACGAATGACAGAGATTTGCACACTAAGCGCGGTCGAACTCGCGCGCCTGATTCGCGCCAAAGAGCTGTCGGCACGCGACGTGGTTGGCGCCCACCTCACGCAAATCGAGCGCGTGAATCCTGGCGTCAACGCGATCGTGACGCTCGGCGCCGATCAGGCCATGGAGCGCGCGCGTGTTGCCGACGAGGATCTCGCGCACGGCCGCGCTGTCGGACCGCTGCACGGCCTGCCCATCGCGCACAAGGATCTCCAGCCGACGAAAGGCATTCGGACGACGTTCGGATCGCCGATCTACAAAGACTTTGTCCCGTCAGAGGACTCCCTGATCGTCGAGCGCCTTCGGAACGCAGGTGCGATCATCGTCGGCAAGACGAACACGCCGGAGTTCGGCGCGGGATCACAGACGTTCAACCCGGTATTCGGAGCGACGTTGAATCCGTACGACCACACCAAGACTTGCGGTGGCAGCAGCGGCGGCGCGGCGGTGGCGCTCGCCACCGGGATGTTGCCGATTGCTGACGGCAGCGACATGGGTGGATCGCTCCGCAATCCCGCCAGCTTCTGCAACATCGTCGGCTTGCGGACGTCGCCGGGGCGGGTGCCGACCTGGCCGTCAGCGACCGCGTGGTCGACGCTGAGCGTTGACGGTCCGATGGCGCGCAGCGTTGCCGATGTTGCGCTGCTGCTGAGCGCGATGGCTGGGCCCGATCCACGATCGCCGATCTCACTCAGTGAGCCCGGCCACCTGTTCGCGGCGCCGCTCGAGCGCGATTTCAGAGGCGTGAGGGTTGCGTGGTGGAAAACCCTCGGTGGCGTTCCCGTGGATCGGCGTGTCCGAGACGCTGTGAACGCGCAGCGCAGCGTCTTTGAATCACTCGGCTGCATCGTGGACGAGGGGGAGCCGGACTTCACTGACTTCGACAAGGTGTTCACAATCGTCCGCGCGCTGGCGTTTCTCACCGGCGTGGCGCCTCGCGTGGCCGGCCGTCGTGATCTGGTGAAGGACACGATCCTGTGGGAGATCGATCGCGGCGAGCGTCTCACCGCGATGGAAATCGCGTGGGCCGAGACGAAGCGGACGGAACTCTATCACCGCATGCGCGCGTTCATGGCGCGCTACGACTTCTTTGTCCTGCCGTCCACACAGGTGCCGCCGTTCGACGTGACCCAGCCGTACGTGACGGAGATCGACGGCGTGGCGATGGAGACGTACATCGACTGGATGAAATCCTGCTACTACATCTCGCTGGTGGGGAATCCTGCGATCTCGGTGCCGTGCGGGTTCACGCCGGAAGGTCTACCTGTCGGTCTTCAGATCGTCGGTCGTCATCGCGACGATTGGGGTCTGCTGCAGATGGCCCACGCGTTCGAGATCGCGCGCTCCTCGTCGTAGCGCGAAGGCTTCAGCCGAGCGGCTCTATCAGCGAACCGCGCCAGAATCTCGCAACGCCGAGATGTCCGCCTCGCTGAACCCGGCTTCGGCCAGAACTTCGTCCGTCTGTTCGCCGAGCTGCGGTGCGCGACGCGAGACGTCCGGCGGCGTGGCGCTCATCTTGATCGGCGATCCCAGCGTGCGCAGATGCCCGAGTGTCGGGTGATCCGTCTCCACCACCATCTCTCGCGCGAGCACTTGCGGATCCGCGAAGACCTGCGCGTAGTCGTTGATCGGCCCGCACGGGATGTCGTTCGCTTCGAGCAGCGACAGCCAGTGCGCGCGAGGATGTGTGCCGGTGATCGATTCGATGCGCGCGGCCAGCCTTTCGCGATTCTTCACCCGGCTCGCATTGTCGGCAAACGCGGGATCGTTTCCCCACTCGCTGTGGCCGAGGACCGCGGACAACTTCCGGAACAGGCGTTCGTTCGCCGCGCCCAGCGTGATGTAGCCGTCAGCGCAACGGATCGCCTGGTACGGCGCGTTCATCCGGTGCG
>JAYVMG010000347.1:0-3333 GCA_043759095.1 Acidobacteriota bacterium
GTGCGGCTCTTCAACCCTTCCACGGAGTCGTCGTTCAGGCCGAGGTTGAGGATCGTGTCCATCATGCCCGGCATCGAGAACTTTGCGCCCGAGCGGACGGAGACGAGAAGCGGGTTCTCGTTGGAGCCGAGTTTGGCGCCGGCTGCCTTCTCCAGCTTCTTGACGTGCTCCACGATGTCGCGATCGATCGCGGCCGGGACCTTCTGCTTCTCCTTGTAGTAGATGTTGCAGACGTCGGTCGAAATCGTGAAGCCCGGCGGCACTGGCAGGCCCGCGTTGGTCATCTCGGCGAGGCCGGAGCCTTTGCCGCCGAGGGTGTCTTTCATGTTCCGGTTGCCGTCAGCTTTTCCGTTGCCGAAAAAGTACACGTACTTCCGGGACTTGGGGCTGGGGGCTTGGGGCTTTTTCTTCGCTGCGGACTTCTTGGCCATGGTCATGACTCCGTCGGACGAATCTGGTAAGTGGGTAATCTGGTAGTTGGGTAATTGATTGAGGATTGCCTGAACCTCAGGCCTGCTTCGCCTCGTCAGGAACCAACTCTGAGATGTCGCCGAAATTTCTTAGAACGGCACTTCGAAGCCTCGTGAGAAGGCCTAACCGAGCCGCGCGCAATCCTGGATTGTCAGCCATAACGAGAACATCGGAGAAAAACCGGTCTACCGGACGACTGAGGTGCGTCAACTCCTGCATCGCACGCAATAGATCGCGGCTTGCAAACGCCTCATTGATCTGTCCCCACCGCTGAATCATCTGATCGACAAGCGCCAGTTCCGCGGGCTCCACAAGAGCGGTACGAATGTCCGACAAGTCCGCACCACTGTCGTCCATCCCCTTCGTGATGTTCTTCACTCGCTTAAATAACGCGGCCAGTGCCTGAAACTCCGGAACTGCTCGAGCCTTTGCGATCGCTTCAGCGCGCCGATGTGCCTCAAACGGGTTCGCCCATGCAGTCGGCAATGTTCCGACGACACGCATTTCGTCGCTCTTGAAGCCCCTGCGTTCCAGAAGGTGCTGGAGCCTCTCCCAAAGGAAATCTTCAAGGCCTAGTTTTGCCCAGCCGTCACTAGACAGCGACAAGCGCTGCGCGTGCGGCCGATATGCCTCTTCGAATGCACTAGGAAGATCGAACCGTTGTCCGCCCGCGACTCCGATGGCCTGCGAATCGACCAGGAGCTTCACGACACCTTGAGCGGCGCGGCGCAGCGCGTAGGGATCGCGCGAGCCGGTCGGCTTCTCTCCGGCGGAGAACAGGCCGACGATCGTGTCGAGTTTGTCGGCGAGCGAGACGGCGGCCCAGGTGACCGCGGCCTTACCGAGTTGCGCCTTGTTCGGCGGCGCGTCGGCTTCGACACCGATCGGCAGGTAGTGGTAGTAGATCGCTTTCCAGACTTCCTCGGGCTGCCCCTCGGCGCGCGCGTAGACGCCGCCCATCACACCCTGGAGCTCGGGAAACTCGCGGACCATGTCGGTCGCGAGGTCCGCCTTGGCCAGACGCGCCGCCTGACCCGCGAGCTTCGCGGTCGCCGCGTCGGCGCCGAGCGCTTCGGCGGCAATCCACTCCGCCAGCTTCTCGATCCGCTCGGCTTTTTCTTTGTAGCTGCCGAGCTTCTTGTGGAACAGCAGCGTGCCGAGCCGATCGATTCTCGACTCGAGCGGGATCTTGCGATCCGCTTCCCAGAAGAACCGCGCGTCGCGCAGCCGCGCGGTGACGACACGCTCCGCATTGCGGGCGATGGTGCGTTCGTTGTCCGGCTCGGTGTTGATCACCGCGAGGAACGCGTTCTTCAATTTCCCGTCTTCGCCCTCCACCGGGAAGTAATGCTGATGATGAATCAGCGTCGTCGTCAGGACTTCTTCGGGGAGTTCGAGGAATTCGAGCGCGAATGTACCGGCGACGACTGACGGGTACTCGACAAGATCCGGAACCTCGAGCAGCAGGCCTGTCTCGTGATTGACCGTGCGGCTGACCCGGCCCTGCAGACGCTGCGCTTTCGCGTCGAGCTCGCGCGCGATCTTCGTGTGCCGATCCTCGCGCTCGAGGATGACGAAGTTCTCGAGCAGGCGCGCGCGATACTCGTCGAACGAACGCACCTTGATCGCCCGCCCGGCGCGGCCGCTGGTGGTCAGAAACCGGTGACCGTAGGTGACGGCGCCGGTGGACACATCCTGCACCTGCGAGGTCTGCGCCGCAGCTGTGCGCGAAATCGAAAACGGGACGACGCGCCCGCCGTAGAGATAGAGGATCCAGCGGATGGGCCGCCCGAACAGGAGGTCGCCCTTCCCGTCTTCGAGCATCGCGTCCCAGTGCATCGCTTTCGGAAACTGCAGGCCGCGCAGCGAGTCGCGCAGCACGTCTGGCAGCACGTCCACGGTCGCTTTGCCGCGCTGGCGCCGGCGGAACGCGAGGTACTCGCCCTTCGGCGTCTGTAGACGCTCGAGCGCGCCAACATCGACGCCCTGCTTGGCGGCGAAGCCCGCAGCGGCCGCCGTCGGCGTCCCATCGGGCTTGAAGCTGGCCGACACCGGCGGCCCGTTTACGAGCTCTTCGAGGTCGTTCTGCCGCTCCGGGATGCGCACGATGCGGACGGTGAGACGGCGCGGTGTGCTGTAGGTCTCGACCGGCGATTCGGGCGGCAGCCGATGCGCGCGCAGCTGCGCGTCCACGATCTCGCCGATCTGATTCGTGAGCCCCGGCAACCACCCGGCCGGCAACTCCTCACACCCGATCTCCAGAAGTAGTTCGCGATCCATTAGCTGGCGCCTTCGATCGCCGGCGCGGGATCGGATGTCGTCGTGCTGCCCTCGACATACGTCTTCGCCACACCGATGGCGAGCTGCCGGATGCGGAGGATGAACGCCGTGCGCTCGGTGACACCGATGCTGTTGCTCGAGTCGAGAATGTTGAACAGGTGCGAACACTTCAGCGTGTGCTCGAGCGCCGGCCAGATGAGCCCGGCCTTCAGCAGCGCGGTGGCCAGCTGATAGTACTTCTCGAACAGATCGCGGTGAAACGCCCCGAACTCGACGCCGGGAATCTCGACCTGCCCGAACACGTACTTCGACTGCTCGACCTCGTCACGCAGCCGCACATCGGCGTATTTCACCCCGGGCGCCCACTCGATGTCGTACACGCTGTCGACGCGCTGCAGCACCATCGCGATGCGCTCGAGCCCGTAGGTCAGCTCGGCGGAGATCGGCGCCAGTTCAAGGCCGCCGGCCTGCTGGAAGTAGGTGAACTGCGAGATCTCCATGCCGTCGAACATCACCTGCCAGCCGATGCCCCACGCGCCGAGTGTCGGCGACTCCCAGTTGTCTTCCTCGAACCGGATGTCG
>JAYVMG010000348.1:0-21301 GCA_043759095.1 Acidobacteriota bacterium
GCCCGCTTCTTCCAGCCGGAGGACTTCGATCGCCAGCGCACTCGCGCGCTCGACCAGCGCGGCGTGCGCGGCGCCCGCTTCGGCGGCGCGGCGGCTCAACTCTTCTGCGCCCTCCCGGGCTTCGAACAGCCGGCGCTGTGCGACGGTCAACCGCTCGTCGGCCAGCCGCTGCGCCTCTTCCAGACGTCCAATCGAGGCGCGCGCCTCGTCCTGGCGCCGGTCAAGCGTGTCGCGCTCTTCTTCGGCCTGCTGCTTCTCGCGGGCGAGCTGCTCGCCCTTCTGCGCGAGACGCGTTTCCTCGTCGGTCGCGTGCTGCAGCTGCGCGTCGTGGCCGACAGACGCCTTGTCCTGCTTGTGGTGCTCGGCATTCAGCGCCGCGATCGCATTCGACGCGTGCGCGATCGTGGCCTCGAGCTCCGCGGTCTCCTGCGCCAGGCAGGTCAACGATTCGCGGTCCGCCGCGATGCGATCGCGCAGTTCTTTGATCTCGCGTTTGGTCTCGAGAATGCCGCGCGACTCTGATCGCCCGCCCCCCGACACGAGGTGCGGTCCGCGGAACACGTCGCCTTCGAGGGTCGCGATCGCCAGCGGCGTCAGCCGGCTGGCGGACGCGGCGCCGTCGTACGACTGCGCGATTCCCGCTTCGCCCATCGCCTGTCGAATCGATGCCGCGAACGGTCCGTTCACGCGCACGACCGACGACAGCGCGACCACGCCGGCCGGCAGCGACGCGATCGTCGCCGCAGGAGACGGCACGTACGACACGTCCCCGGTCACGCTCATCGACGCGTGGAAGCTGCGGTCGACAGCGGGGGCTTCCGCCGCCCCCGTCACGAGGAAGCCGCAGCGCCCCGCGCCGGCTTCGCGCACCAGCTGGAACCCGGCCGCCGCGTGCTCTGGACGTTCGACGACGACGTGCTGCAGGAGATCGCCGAGGCAGGCTTCGACCGCGCGCTCGTAGCCGGATTCCACATCGAGGTAGTCGGCGATCGCACCCTGCTGATTGACTTGACCGTTCGCCTGCACGAGCACCGTCCGAGCGGCGTCACCGTACCCGGCGCGCGCCTCGTCCAGTTCTTCGAGTGAGGTCAGCCGCGCGTCGAGCCCGGCCAGCTCGTGCTCGCGGGCGCGGACGGATCGCGAGCGCCATTCGTGCTCGATGCGCGCGCTGGCCAGCTCGGATTCCCGTGCCGCCCGCGCGATCCGGGTCGCTTCGATGGCATCGTGGACTCGCCGCAGGCCGTCGGTGGCTGCCGCGCGATCCGCCGCGACGCGATCCGATTCGATGCGGACATCGCTCATCTCGACGTCGAGCTTCGAGAGCGATTCGCCGACGCGGTCCCGCGCCGCCGCCGCGTGATCGAGCGCGTGGCGCAACGCGGTCGCGGAGTTGAGCGCGGAGAAGACTTCTCCACGCGCCGCTTCCACGTCGGCTTCCAGGCCTTCGAGCTCGCGGTGCGCCGCGTCGTAGGCGTCCGATTCCGCGGCCAGTGTTGCCGACGCGCGATCGCGTTCCGCGTTGGCCTCGACCGCCGCATCGCGCCGGGCCGTGAGCGCCAGACGCGCCGGTTCGCGGCGGGCTTCCAGTCCGTCGAGTTCGGCCGCGACGTTGGTCGTCCTGGTATCGAGCGACTGCACCTGTTCGCGGTCGAAGGTGATCTGCTGTTCGTGGCGGGTGATCGCGAGCTCGCGTGCGTGCGCCGCTTCGCGCGACTGCGTGGACGCGGCTTCCGCTTCGACCAGCTCGATGCGCAGGCGCCCGAGATCCGATTCCACTTCGCCGACACGTCCGGCCGCCACGGCCTCGCGCTCGCGCGCGTCGGTCAGGCGCGCCCGCGCCGACTCGATCGTCTCCGCGAGCTGGCGGTACTTCCTCGCGAACAGCACCTTTTCCCAGCGGCGCAGTTCGTCGCGCAGGCGCTGATACCGCTTCGCCTTGCCGGCCTGGCGCTTCAAGGTGCCGCGCTGCTTTTCGACCTCGAAGACGATGTCGTCGATGCGCGTGAGGTTCAGTTGCGCGGCTTCGAGCTTGAGTTCCGCTGAGCGGCGCCGCGCCTTGTACTTGGTCACGCCCGCCGCTTCTTCGATCAGCTGACGCCGATCGGTCGGCCGCGTGCTCAGGATCATGCCGATTTTGCCCTGCTCGATGATCGCGTAGTTCTTCGCGCCCAGGCCGGTGTCCATCAGCAGATCGTGGACGTCGCGCAGACGGCACACCTGACCGTCGATCAGATACTCGCTCTCGCCCGATCGGTACAGGCGGCGCGTCACTTCGACCTCGCGTGCGACCGACTGAATGATCGCGTCGATGCCCACGACATCGGCGATCGACGGGCTCTGACCGTGGCCCGTCTCGTCCGCGTGGAGGCCGTTGCCGTTGTGGCCGTTGCCATTCCCGTTGGCGTGGCCGTTGCCGGACTCGTGCCCGTTGCCCTCGGCGACGTCGATGCCGGGCTCGGCGGGAAACGCCGGCCCACTGACGGTCTTCAGGAAGCCGCTGAACCGCAGGCGCACTTCAGCGGAGCCGGTGGGCTTGCGCGCATCGCTCCCGCTGAAGATGACGTCTTCCATCTTCTCGCCGCGCAGGCTCTTAGCGCTCTGCTCGCCCATCACCCATGTAATGGCATCCGCCACGTTGCTTTTGCCGCAACCATTGGGGCCGACAATGGCCGTCACCCCTTTGTCGAAGGCCAGCTCCGAGCGGTCTGAAAATGATTTAAAGCCGTTGATCTCTAGACGTTCGAGCCGCATGGAACACCCGACCGTTGCTGAGGGCAACGGCGTGAAGCCTGAGGGGTTTGCTGGATTTTTGTGACCCTTTTTCGCCTTCCGGACGCGAAAGCGGCCCCGGGGTCAGAACGGTCGTCAGTCTAACAAGGGCTAGATGTAGGGGCAAGAGCAAACTGCGACCACAACGAATTGTGGTCGCTTGCCCGAAGGCAGGGGGGACTAGTTGTTCGCCTTGATCTTGGACCCTTTGCTGAGCTCGGTCAGCTTCTGGGCCTCTCCGAACATCGCCAGTGCCGCCTGCGCCTGCGGATCCGCCCCGATGAGATGGCGCCGCGCGTCGGCGATGCCGAACACGGCGTTGTCGATCTCGAACCGCATCATGGCCCTGATGAAGTCCAGATCTCTCGCGAACGCGTCCTCGTCGATCTTCACGCGATCGGTTTTCATCTGCTCGCGGAAGTCGGCCATCATCGCCTCGTCCACGACGAAGTTCGGCTTGACGTTCTTCCGGGTGGTCGACACCTGAGTGACGCGCGTGTCGCCGTCCGCCGCGAACTTCATCGCGTAGTTCGCGAATTCCCCGCGTGCGACGAGCATGCGGCCGAAGCGGCCCGGGTTGAAGCCTTCGAGCGGCCCGGCGACGCGCTTGTCGGGCTCGATGCCGCCGCCGCTGTAGACCGGACGTCCGGAGTCGGTGTGCTTCAGTTCGCTCGGGTTGTGCGCCTTGTTTGCGTCCTGATCGCGCATCGTATAGCTGAGGTACTCGTCGAAGCTCGCATCCCAGGGACGCTGGATGATGCGCCCCGACGGCGTGTAGTAGTGCGCCGTGGTCAGCGCGAGCCCCGCGCCGCCGCTGATGCGATACACCGATTGCACGAGCGCCTTGCCGAACGTCGTCTCGCCGACGATGTAGGCGCGATCGTGATCCTGGAGCGCGCCCGAGACGATTTCCGAGGCGCTCGCGCTGTTGCGGTTGACCAGCGCGACGATCGGGATCTCGGTAAACGCTCCGTCGTCAGTCGCGCGATAGTCCTGATCCGAATTCGGCACACGGCCGCGCGTATAGACGATCATCCGGCCCTTCGGGACGAACTCGTTGACGACCTTGATCGCCTGATCGAGCGGGCCGCCGGGGTTTCCGCGGATGTCGAACAGCAGCCGCTTCATGCCCTTCGAGGTGAGATCCTGCAGCGCGTGCTTGACGTCGCGGTCGGTGTTCTCGCCGAAGTCCTGCATCCGGATGTAGCCGGTCGTCGCGTCGATCATGAAATACGCGGGGACCGTGGGGATGTAGACCTCGTCGCGGGTCAACTCGAACTTGATCGGCTCCGTGTAGCCGCGGCGCTTGACGCCGACCCAGACGCTGGTCCCCTTCGGTCCGCGCAGCTTGTGCATCGCCTGATCGACGGTCCAGCCCTTCGCGTCTTCGCCGGCCACGTTCGCGAGCACGTCGCCGCGGCGAATGCCTTTCTTATGCGCCGGCGATCCTTCGAACACGTTCATGGCCGTGACGTCGCCGTCGTACACCTGAATCGAGACGCCGATGCCGTAGTAGCGGCCTTCCTGCCGCTCGCGCATCTGCGCGTATTCCTTCGGGCTGAAGAAACTCGAATGCGGATCGAGTGTGCCGAGCATCCCGCGCACGGCGCCGTACACCAGATTGTCGGAGTCGACCTTGTCGATGTAATTCGTCTCGATGGCGTTGAGCGCCGCGCTGAACGCGCGGTAATGTTCGGGGACCTTATCGTCGGTCGCGAGCGCGTTGCGTCCGAACAATCCGCCGACTAGGGCGGAGACCAGGATCGCGAAGAACACAGCGGGTAGCGGACGGTAACGTCGCATGGGGGGCATCCTAACAGATAACTTCCTTATCGAGCAACGACTTAACTCCTTGACCCCACCGGGAACACGTTCCTATAATGACGACAGTCGTACCGCCTTGGTTTGAGAAAGCAGGAGTCACATGTTTGGTTCTATCGGAATGCCGGAGCTGATCATCATTTTCGTGATCGCGCTGATCATCTTTGGACCCAGAAAGCTCCCGGAGTTGGGCCGATCGCTCGGCAAGAGCATCGCCGAATTCAAGAAAGCGTCGAACGAGCTCAAGAGCACGCTCGAAGAAGAAATCCGCATGGAAGAGCAGCGCTCGACGATTGAGGCCCCGAAGGTCGCGACCCCAACGCCTGCACCTGCCGCTGCGGCCCCACACGAAGAAACCGTGCCGGTGCGGAAGGTCGACCAGAGCGCGTAAGCGCCGCGCCACATGGACCTCGTGCCGTTCCCGAGCCCCCAGTCGGGGGCTCTTCCGCTTCCACCGGACGAAGACGACGACAGCCCGGCTGCAGGGAAGATGTCGTTTCTGGAGCATCTCGACGAGCTTCGGAAACGCATCGTCAACTCTGCGCTCGCGATTGCCGCCGGCGTGGTCGTCGGCTTTGCGTTCATCAACCGCATCGTCGACTTCATCCTCGCGCCGACGCGCCGCGCGCTCCCGCCCGGCGTGAAGATGATCTACACGGAGCCGGGCGAAGCGTTCTCGCTCTACGTGCAGATCGCGCTGATCATGGGCATCGTGCTCGCCACGCCGTTCATCATGTATCAGCTGTGGAAGTTCATTGCGCCCGGGTTGTACTCGAAGGAGAAGCGGCTCGCGATTCCGTTCGTCCTGTTCACGACGATCGGCTTTGTCGGCGGCGCGGCGTTCAATCACTACATCGCGTTCCCGTTCATGATGGCGTTCTTCGCCAGCTTCGACTCGCCGGACCTTGCGTTCATGCCCAGGCTCGAGGATACGTTCGGGCTGTACACGAAGATGCTGCTCGGCATGGGCCTGGTGTTCCAGATGCCGACCGTGGTGTTCTTCCTCGCGAAGATGAAGATGATCACCGCGCGGTTCCTGCTGGTGAACTTCAAATACGCGTTCCTCATCATCTTCGTCATCGCGGCCGTCGTCACCCCGAGCGGCGACATGATGACCCAGACCATTTTTGCGGCGCCGATGGTCATCCTGTACATCATCAGCATCATCATCGCGTGGGTCGTCGGACCGAAACGCCTCAAGGCGCCAAAGGCCGAAGTGAGCTAAGCCCGCAAGTCGTTGATTGACTTCAAGTACAGCTCGGCCGTACGATAGCGGCTGAGCTTTTGCTGTACCGCTGGAGGTACTGCCTTGATGACTGCGATTCGAACCTCAATCCTTGCGGCTGTCTGCCTCACACTTTCGACAGCAGCCCTCGCACAAACTCCGGCCTCCAGTTCGTCTGCCGACACGGCGACGCGGCCTGCGACCACGACGTTCTTCGGCGATACCGGGCTGTGGTACGTCCCGACCGGCGAAGTACTGGCCAACGGCAAGTGGTCGGTGAGCGGGTACCGGCGTGGCACCAACTGGATCCAGGGCTACACCAACGTGGCCGACTTTGCCGCCACGTTCGCATACGGCATCAAGGACCGCGCCGAAATCTTCGGCTCGTTCCTCGTCGACACCCGGATCGATCGCGATATCCGCCCGCTGTTTACCAGTGACCCGAGCTTCGGCGGCGTCATCGATCGCTATCCGCTGGTGAACAAGCAGTGGACCGGCGACAACATCGGCGATCTCTACATCGGCGCGAAGGTCAATCTCTGGTCTGAGTTCCGGCAGAATCCCGCGGCGATCGCGATCCGCGCCATCGCCAAGATTCCCACCGGCAAACTGGACACCGGCGTCACCACCGGCAAACCGGATCTCGGCATCGACTTCATCGTCAGCAAGGAAGCGGCAAAGAAGATCGACCTGTCGGGGTACGGCGGCTATGAGTTTCGTGGCAGCCCCGACGGCTTCGACGCACCGACCGGGGCGTTCCGTTGGGGCGCGGGCGCCGCGTTCCCGTCGCGCAGCATGCTGCGGGTGAACGCCGAGATCAACGGCGACGTTGCGTCGAAAGACTCCGTGACGATCACCGGCACGTCGGTCATCGGCAGCGATTTGAGCCGCGCGCCGCTCACGTCAGCGACGGAGAACGTCTCGCGCGCGACTCTTGGTCTCACCTTCCAGGCGAAAAACGGATTCTTCGCCAGCGGCGGTGTGAGCTGGAACATGCCGACGCTGGGACGCAACGGATCG
Organism: Acidobacteriota bacterium; assembly: GCA_043759095.1. GTDB lineage: Bacteria > Acidobacteriota > Vicinamibacteria > Vicinamibacterales > CAVVIG01 > CAVQFC01. Next base: position 6,836 of record JAYVMG010000348.1, read on the forward strand.
TTCACTGACGAACCGAGCGTCACGGGTGACTACTACGACATGCAGTTCCGGATCGGGTTCCACCCGGGCGTGCGCGTCTACGCACCGCCTCCGCCACCGGCTGCGCCGCCCGCGCCCATGCCGGCGCCGCGGAACCGGCCGCCGACAGTTCGCGCGCGCTGCGAACCCTGCACGGTCGAAGTGGGCAAGACATCAACCGTCACGGGTGATGGACAGGATCCGGACGGCGACACGCTCGCCTATCGTTGGTCAGCGCCCGCCGGACGCTTCGCGAATCAAGCTGACCGTCAGACGGTCTGGACGGCGCCGATGCAGGAAGGACCCGTCCCCGCCACCGTCACCGTCGACGATGGCAAGGGCGGCACGGCATCAGACTCGGTCACGATCCAGGTCATTCGGCCGGCGCCGGTCGTCGAACTCAATTTCGAAGACGTGTACTTCGACTTCGATCGCTCAACGCTGCGCCCTGAAGCGCTCCGCCTCCTCGACGATGCGGTGACGCGTCTGCAGGCGAACCCCGGCAAGAACATCATCATCGAGGGGCACACCTGCAGCATCGGCACGGCGGAATACAACCTCGCGCTCGGCGATCGCCGCGCCAACAGCGTGCGCGAGTACCTCGTCTCGCGTGGTGTGCCGGCCAGCCGCATGGAAAGCCGCAGCTACGGTGAAGAGCGGCCGAAATTCGACAACGCGCGTGAAGAAACGCGCCGGCTCAACCGACGGGCCGCGCTCGTCGTCAAAGTGCAGTAAGACGGAACCGCGGAGCACGCAAAGACCGCAGAGATCGTTTTTCTCTGCGTCCTTTGCGCCCTCTGCGGTTTCTTCCGATCGTTGCTAGAATCACTCCTTGGCCATCAAGGCCTCTTCATCCAAACACATCGACGCGCTGATTGCCGGTCTGGGCGCGGTTGACGCCGTCGCGCAGGAGACGGCTATCGCGCGCCTCGCCGTGCTTGGAGCGCGGGCGGTGGAGCGGCTCATCACTGCCGCGACGGCGGGCGACGCCGGCGCTCGAGCAGGGGCATGGCGCGTGCTCGAGGCAATCGGCGATCCCCGAGCGCTCCAGCCGGCGCTGGATGCCCTCGCTGACGCCGGGCTCGCCCAGGTGATTGGGATTGCCGCGACCGGAGTCGTGCGCGTGCATCTGCGCGGGGCGCATGGCGCCAGCGCGCTCGACCGGCTGGCGACCGTGCTGCTCGATCGCGCGCGTCCTGAGGAGGTGCGGTTGGCGGCGCTTCGAGCGATGCGCGACCTTGATGCCGCGACGATCGCGCCCATCCTTACCCGGCTGGCAGACGACGCCAGCGCAGCGATTCGCGCGGAAGCCGGAACGAAAAGCGGACGAGCCGTCGGCAACACCGACGACCCGGCCACCACGGTCACCCGCGCGGCTGAAGCCGGTCTTCCAGTCGATCCCGACGCGCTCCGGCACGCGATCGGCCGGTCCGGCGCCGCCGTGGCGCTGCCGGTATTGCTGCACATCGTGGAGCGCGTGCGCGAGCGAGAAGCCTCGGAATCCGCGGTCGGACGGGGAGCGTGGACGCAGACGCGCGCAGCCGCGCACGTTGCGCTCGCCCATCGCGGCAGCCGCGTGGCGCTCTACGATCTGCGCGAGTCGATCGAAGCCGCGACCCCCCCGCTACCGGTGGAGTTCCTGACGGCGCTCTCGTTGATCGGGGACTCGTCGTGCCTCGAGGCGATCGCGGGGGCGCACGCGCGCGCGAAAGACTCGTGGTGGCGTCAGCATCTCGCCGACGCCTTCCGGACGATCGTCACGCGTGAGAAACTGACGCGGCGACACGCGCTGATGAAGAAGATCGAAAAGCGGTGGCCGTCGGTCTTCGTCTAGTAGCTCTTCGCGAACCAGGCTTCGGCGACAGCTGGCTGATCGCAGCGAATGCAGTGGCCGGTCGGCGCGGCGCCGCCAATCGGCATGTTGCGGATCGTCGCCTGCGTGTCGGTCTTGATCTGCGCTTCGCACGCCGCCGATCCGCACCAGGGCGCGATCACGAACCCCGGACGCCCTTCGAGCACCTGCGTGAACTCGTCGTAGGTCGCCACGCGCTGCGTGTGCTCGTCGCGGAACGCCACGGCGCGATCGTACAGATTCTTCTGGATCGCATCGAGCAGGCTGCGCAGCTGGCCCGGCAGGCCCTCCATCGACAGGCTCTGCTTCTCGCGCGTGTCGCGACGCGCGATCATGACGGCGGATTTCTCGATGTCCTTGGGTCCGATCTCGAGGCGGATCGGCACGCCGCGCAGTTCCCACTCGGCAAACTTCCAGCCGGGACGCTCCTCGCGTTCGTCGAGGGTCACGCGGATGCCGGCGGCCGCGAGTTCAGCCTGAATTTCCTTCGCGCGCGGCAGCACGGTCTCGCGCCAGTTGTCGCGGCCGATCGGTACGATCACCACCTGATACGGCGCGACGTTGGGCGGCAACACGAGGCCGCTGTCGTCACCGTGCGTCATGATGACGCCGCCGACCAGACGAGTCGACACGCCCCACGACGTGCCCCACACGTGCTGGACGCTCTTGTCGCGCGCCTGGAACGTGATCTCGAACGCCTTCGCGAAATTCTGTCCGAGGTCGTGCGACGTCCCGGCTTGCAGCGCGCGGCCGTCGCCCATCAGCGCCTCGATCGAATACGTGCGATACGCGCCGGCAAATTTCTCGCTCTCGCTCTTCTGTCCTTTGACGACCGGCATGGCGAGCACGCGCTCGGACGTGGCCGCGTACAGGTCGAGGATCATCAGCGTCTCCGCTTCCGCCTCCTCGTGCGTCTCGTGCGCGGTGTGGCCTTCCTGCCAGAGGAACTCGGTCGTCCGCAGGAACGGCCGCGTCACTTTTTCCCAGCGCACGACGTTCGCCCACTGGTTGATCAGAATCGGCAGGTCGCGCCACGACTGCACCCACTTGGCGTACATCGTCCCGATGATGGCTTCCGATGTGGGACGCACGACCAGCTTCTCCTCGAGTTCCTCGCCGCCGCCGTGCGTGACGTACGCCACCTGCGGTGCGAAGCCCTCGACGTGCTCGGCCTCCTTGTTCAGCAGGCTCTCGGGAATGAACAACGGGAAGTACGCGTTCACGTGCCCGGTCCGCTTGAACTCCGCGTCAAACGCCTGCTGGATCAGTTCCCAGATGGCATAGCCGTACGGCCGAATGACCATGCAGCCCTTGACCGGCGAGTAATCGGCGAGCTCCGCACGGCGGACGACATCGAGGTACCACTTCGAGAAGTCTTGCGAGCGTGGCGTGATTTCCGTGACAAAGGAGTCTGGTTTGGCCATGGGTTGTGATCGAGAGATCGGCGAGATGCGCCTTCGGGTCTAGATGTTATCCTACCATCCGCATCCGATGGATCCCGTCAGCATCAACGTTCCCACGCCGTCCCGCGCGTACTCGGTCACGATCGGCGGAGGCCTGCTCGACCGCGTCGGGCAGATGCTCGACGAGATCGGGACGCCGGGGCGCCGCTTCGTCGTCTCCAGCCCGCTCGTGTGGCGCCTGCACGGCCCGCAGCTGGCGCGCGCGGTCGCTGGCGCGGAGCCGATCCTGGTGCCCGACGGCGAGCGGTTCAAGCAGCTCTCGACGGTGTCGCGCATCTACGACGCGCTCGTCCGCGCCAGCGCTGACCGCGCTGCGGCGATCATCACGTTCGGCGGCGGCGTCATCGGCGACATGGCGGGATTCGCCGCGGCGTCCTATCTCCGGGGCATCGCGCTCGTGCATGTCCCAACCACGCTGCTCGCGCAGGTGGACAGCGCCATCGGCGGCAAGGTTGGCGTCAACCACCCGCTCGGCAAGAACCTGATCGGCGCCTTCTATCAGCCGCACGCAGTCATCATCGATCCCCTGGTGCTCGGCACACTCCCGCGCCGGGAATTTCGCGCGGGGCTGTACGAAGTGATCAAGTACGGCATGACGTCGAGCCCGCCGCTATTCGAACGTGTCGCGCGCGAGCGGAAGGCGATCTTCGCGCGCTCGGAGGACGCGTTGATGCCGATCATCACCGAGGCGTGCCGAATCAAGGGCGACATCGTGGCCGCTGACGAGCGCGAAGCGGGACAGCGCCGCATCCTGAACTTCGGCCACACCGCCGGCCACGCACTGGAAGCGGTCACGAAATTCCGGCGCTTTCGTCATGGCGAAGCCGTCGGCTACGGCATGCTCGTGGCCGCGGAGCTCGCGAAAGCGCGCGGCGCCTTGGCCGAACAGGATCAGCAGGCGTTGGCGAATCTGATCGCGAGCCTCGGCCCGCTGCCGCCGATCGCGGATCTCTCCGCGTCAGAGATTATCGAGGCCATGAAGCACGACAAGAAAGTTGTCGCCGGCACACTGCACTTCGTCCTGCCGACCGCCATCGGCGCAACGACCATTGTGGATGACGTGAAGGAAACGGAATTGATCGCGGCTCTGCACAAGGTCGGCGCCGGGACGTCGGTTATGCGAGGCGATGCTCTTTGAGCTTCGCGCTGAAGGTCTTGTAGCCCACCTGGAGGATCTCGGCGGCGCGGCCGTGATTGCCCCCGGCTTCCTTCAGCGCCTGCTCGATCTTGCGCCGTTCGACTTCGAGCAGCGTCCGCCGCGACGCCTCGGCCAGCGTCCCTGACAGATCGATCTTCGACCACGGCCCGCCGTCCTCATCGGCCGGCGCCGCGAGCGTCGGCCCGCGGAACGACAGGTTCAGGTGGCGCGGATGGATCGTCTCCCCCTCCGTGAGAATCGCCGCCCGCTCGATGCAGTTCTGCAGTTCGCGCACATTACCCGGCCATGCGTAGGCGCACAGCTCCTCTTCCGCCGCCGGCGACAAGGCGAGCGGTTTCTTGTTCAAGTCGCGACAGAACTTTTCCATGAAGTAGCGCGCCAGCATCGGGATGTCGCCTGGCCGGTCGCGCAGCGGCGGAATCAGAATCGGAAACACCGACAGGCGGAAGAACAGATCTTCGCGATACTGACGCGCCGCCACCGCCGCCTTCAGATTGCGATTGGTCGCCGCGACGACGCGGACGTCCACCTGCAGCGGAGCGGTGCCCCCGACACGCTCGAACCGCTTCTCCTCGAGCGCACGGAGGATCTTGGGCTGGAGCGCCAGCGGCAGATCGCCGATTTCGTCGAGGAACAGGGTGCCCCGGTGCGCGAGCTCGAACTTCCCCAGCTTGCGCTGGCCGGCGCCGGTGAACGCGCCCTTCTCGTAGCCGAAGAGTTCGGTCTCGAGCAGCGTTTCGGGAATCGCCGCGCAGTTGATCGCGACAAACGGGCCGTCGTTGCGCGGGCTGAGCGCGTGCAACGCGCGCGCGAACAGCTCCTTGCCGGTGCCGCTCTCGCCTTCGAGCAGCACGGTCGCGTCCGTCGCGGCCGCGCGATGCAGGGACTGCGATACCTGCTTCAGCTTCGCATCGTCGCCAACGATGTGCGGCGCGCCGCGGCGCTGCGCGAGCTCGTCCTTCAGGATCATGTTCTCGGTCGCGAGACGGCGTTGCGCGAGCGCGCGCTCGACCAGCAGCATCAGATGATCCGGATCGACCGGCTTGGCGAGAAAATCGAGCGCCCCTTCCTTCATCGCAGCGACCGCATCCTGGATGCTGCCGAAAGCGGTCATTACAATCACCGGAAGCTGCGGGTCGTGGTCTTTCGCGGCGCGCAGCACTCCGAATCCGTCGCCATCGGTCAGGCGCAAATCGGAGAGGACGACCGCGGGATTGGTGGCGACGAGGGCGGCTTCCGCTTCAGGCTGATCGCGGGCTTCGACGACGGTATGTCCCTGCGCTTCGAGCGCATGCCGCAGCATGGCGCGGAGCGAATCCTTGTCCTCGACGATCAGGATCGGCGGATCGGCGCTCGGGCGGGCGCGGGCGCTCATCGCTCGACCGTGGTCGGGATGATCAGACGCTGTTGCCGCAGAGTCACCGCAGCCAGCCGGGCGGAACGCCAGCGCGGCGCGCTTCTTCCTGGAAATCGGCGATGGCCTTCGTGGTGTCCTGCACACTCTTGTTCAGCCGCGCGAGTTCGGCCACCGACTTCCGACGGTTCTGTTCGATGACGGCGCGCTGCGCCGGATCATCGCGGTTCACGAAATCCGTCATCAAGCCATTGATGCGGGACTGCAGAGCGTCGGCGAAGTCCTGATCGCGCGCCAGCTGATCCTGCAGCTTCTTCAGGCGGCCGGCCCAGTACGCCTGATCCTTCTTTGGTTCCTTGTCGGCCGCGACGAGTGCGTCCTTAGCGGCCTTATCGCCATCCTTGACGTCAGCCGGTTTGGACGAAGGGGGAGGCGGAGCCGAAACAGCGTTGAGATCCTTGTTGGTGTAGACCTTCGTCGGCGCGGGGACGGTCTTGCGCCGCTCTTCCTCCTTCTTCGCGACGTCCGCAAGGGACTGCGCGTGGGCGGCGCTGACGAAGGTCGCGAGGCTCAGCAGGACGAGAACAATCCGCTTAGACATGTGCCACCCCTGATTATCGGCTCGAGTTCGATCGGACGTAAGGCCCCCGGGCCGGTCAAGAAGTCGAGGGCTTGCCGGACGCTCCAGACAGCGCCTCGATATGCGCCTTCAGCTTCGGGCCATCCGGCGACGCTTGATGCGAGTCGACACCTACCTCACCTCACGCCACGATAGTACTCGCACTCCCGCCTGCCCGACGCCGTTGTTGAAGCGAGCTGGATCGCCGAACACCGCGACCCTCGACGTCGTGCCGAACACCAGGTGCTGATCGACAATCACCGGTGCGGTCGCCCGCTCCCCTGTGATGGTCTTCACGACGACCGAATCCCTCGTGTCGACGCGGTGATCGCCGGTGCTGTCGTACGCGGCGCCGCCAATGAACGTCAGCGCATACAGGTTGGCGTCCTCGGCCTGGCACCCGGCCGCCGGCTTGAACGTCGTCGTCGTGAAAAAGACGATGTCGCCCGCGATTGCGGAGAGCCCACTCACCCGCTCGTCGGCCGTCCTGCCGCTCGTCTTGACCAGCGTTCGGCTGAACGTCTTTGTACCAGCGCCGGGACCGTTGTCGAGGACGCCGAGCAGGTGGTAGGTCGTGGTCGTATCGACCGATGGCAATCGGTCGCTGCCGGTGCCGAAGAAGATGTACTGCGCGACCCCACCGGCGTTGACGGTCGACATCGAGCCGAAGATGGGCTGATCGTACCCCGCGTCATAGATCCTGGTGGTCGTGATGATTTTCGGCACGTGCGACGCGGCGTCGAGATCCATGTCGAAGCGCCACACGCGGCCGTCGAGATCGCCGATGTATGCCTTCGTGACGAAGCGCGACGCAGCGGCTCCGGCGGCGACGGGACCGCTCTGCAGGGCGTTCTTGATTGTGTTGCACGCGAACAGCTTCTTCTTCTTGGCCTGATGCACCTTCTCGCCCGCGTGGAGGCGCCCGCGGTCGCCGCAGTCGTCGGTCGTTTCACTACGACGGTCGCTTCCGACATCCTTGCTGTCGTACACCGATCCGTCCTTCGCACTGAGAGCGTAGAACGTCGTGCCGGCGATCCTGCCGCCGCGATTCGGCTGCTGCTGCGTGGTGTAGGGCAGGAAGCCGGATCCGATCAGCACGGTGAAAGGCCCGGACGCATTCACCATCTGACCGACGGCCGGGTCGGACCACGTCTGGCCGACAGATTTCTCGGCGGTGGTGGCCGTCGACTTGAGATCCCCTGTCTGCACGTTCGCGTCGAGGTTGCCATCCCAGACGGTTGCCGTGGCATCGAAGCTGGCATAGCGAGGGAAGGCCCAGTTGAATCGGATCCGCCCGGGGTCTGCAAAATACGCGAGCACACGATCCATGTCGTCTGCGTCCGGCGACACATGGGCGGTTTCGAACATGCCCGCCATCGTGACGTCGAACGACTGATAGAACACGCCGCCGGCGCCCTCGCCGATCACCAGATGTGTGCGCCACGCCCCATCGATCTTGACGTCGGCGATTTTCGCGGAGCCGTCGACGAAATACTGGAACTGCGTGAGCCCTTGTCCCAGGAGGAGCCGCTTCAGTTTGGGCAGCAGGTTCATGGGGATGAACCCCCACGCCTCGACACCGAGACGCGCGTCGATGCCCTCGAGGATGCCGGCGTTCGTACCGACCCAGATGATGCCGCGACGATTCGCGTTCGCCGCTGCGAACGCCGGGTAGTCCTCGTCCGGCGGCGGATCGAGCGACGGCGGGTTCATGATCGCCGGCGTCGAATCGATGATGGCGCCGAGGGGCGCGGCGCGGACGGCGTTGATCACTCGCACGGCGTCTCTCACGCTGAGGTTCATCAGGCCCGCCAGCATCGCGAGGTTGCCGTCGGGCACGTCGAGCGCATTGAACGGGATCATCGCGCCGTCAGTCCTGGCCGTGTACAGGTTTCGCTTCGACGCATCGACCGGAGGTCTGGCCAGCCACAGCGGCGTCCCGTCGGCGACAAAGGTGTAGCCTGACTTCTGTGCCGAGTCGACGACCGCTACGTAATGTCTGAAGGCCTTCAACGACGCGCGCGCGCCTGGCAGGACCAGCGCCGTGGTCAGTATCACGTTCGAGCGCTGCGGGATCACGTTGCCCGCGGCGTCGGTCACGATCGTATTCGACAGGCTCGCGCCGTTGATGTCCCTCGCGTGGTCGAGGTCCACGGTCCCGATCACGGGGCTGCCGATCTGCACCTCTCCGGCCAGGCCTTGCTGGACCGCACAATTGACCGCAGCGACCAGCTCCGGCACGAGGACGGCGCCGGCCAGCGGAGAGGGGAACAGATCGGCCGAGGCCAGCGCGACATCGATCTGCAGCTGTGTGATGGCGACGAACTGTCCTCCGCTGTTGACCGCCAGTGCACTGAGGCCGACCATGTCCGGCGCACTCGTGTCCGGCGCGATCGCGATCACGTGGGTCGGCCGCGTGACGGTCACACTCGACAGACCGCCCGAATCAACTCCGCCAGTGATCAGGATCACGATGACACGTGTGCAGTTGGCGTCGTGACCCAGCAATCGATCTGCTTCGGCCTGCACAAGGGCCAGCAGGTCCGCGACCCGCGCGTCTGGCGCATCCGCCACGGTAGTGCCGGCGATCAGCTGCTGAATCTGTTCGTTGGAGTCCTCCTCGTCCGCGTGGACGAGCACAGCCGGCCCGGAGCTGCGCATCGTCACGAGACCAAACTGCACATCGTCCTGATTCATGCGAATGGCCTGAGAGATCGAGGCGCGGACCTGGTGATCGGGCGTGTCGATTGCCAATAGCACGAACGGCGCCGAGTCTTTCAGAATCAGCAGCGGGTCGAGTTGCGCGTAGGCCGGCGCTGTCGACGCCGCGATCACGACAAGCGTAACGAAGGCTTTCTTGAGCATGATGACCCTACCGGATGCCACCCTTGTTGAGATCGAGTGTCTGAAGGGTCAGCGCGTCTCCAGGCGTCTGCACGGCGGTCTTGCGCGCGACCTGATTCTGCTCGTTCTGCCCTCGCTGACTGGTGTACCCGCGTTCGAGATCGGTCGTGTCGGTGCGGGTGACCGTGAGCTCGATCACCTTATGCGCGCCGCGCGGCCCGAACGCTTCGGCGCGCATCGCGAGCACGCCGCTCCCGGGATTGGTCTGGCTCGCGCCATCCTGCATCGGGTTGCCGTCGTTCTCTGACGGGTCGTCGCCAACCAGGACGATGACGTAGGAGGACGAGTCGATCGTGCCGGCGGGCATGAGGTCGCTCATCCGCCCGTACGCGTACAGTTGCCAGCGCGGGTTGTCGGACCCCCACGGACGGTCCGTCGTGATGGCGTCCATGTCGGACGAGCTGCACACAGTGGACTTCTGACAGTTGGCCAGGTTGAGCACCTGCGTGAGATCGAGCGACGAGCCGTCTGGCAGCGTCCGGCTGCCCCGCGGCGGACCGTCAACGAACGCCGACTGCGCGGAGCCATTGAGCAGCGCATTCCAGTCGGGCACGGTCAGGAGATCGTCGAGCGCGCGCTCGAGCGCGGCGTCGGCCGCGTACATCACCTCGCCACTGTTGCGATAGTGACTGGCAATGATCGTCTCCGACGACGTCGTCAGCACAAGCGCCGCGCCGAGCGCCGTCATCAGCAGCATCGCCATCATCGCGATGACGAGAGCGACGCCGTCTTCACGTCGGATGGTCACGGATCACCTCCCAAGATTCACATTGCGCGGAGAGATCTGAAGCCGGATCTCCTGATCCGGCACCCATGTCTTACCGGTTCTCGATGTGCCGCCGCGCGTGAACAACACACTTGCCGGCCCGCGCAACGCGTTGGCCGCGGCTTCGACACGCAGCGCGACGCCGACTTTTCTGATGCGCAGGAGATCTGCGTCCCAGCGATTCAGATTCGACGCATCGGGACACCACGGACCGTTGGTCAGCTGGTCCGCTGTCAACGGCACGAGAGCGGAGTTGCCGGTCCCCAGCGTTGCCAGTCGCGGCACCTGCACGCCGTCAGGGTCGAGCATGAACGTGCAGTTCTCGCCCGCGGGCCACGCCGTCCACTTGACGCCGAGCGCGGGCGGCCTCGGCCCATACGACGTCCACGGCCCGATCGGATCGCTCACCGGTTTCTTCAGCACCGGCGGCAGCTGTTCGCCGAAGTATTCGAACGTGAGACCCACCACGTGATCCACGACGGGCACGTCGGCGTTCGAGGTTCCGTCGTAATGCATCAGCTGATACAGCTGGTTCGTGTTGTCGGTCTTCAGGTAGTACGTGTGGCTTACGGCCTCGATCACCTTGGAGCCGATCGGGTAGTTCGTATTCAGCGAATCGGCCGGACGCTTCACCACCACCTGCGCCGTCGCGTCGGTGACGCTGGCGATGCTGAACAGGTCGTAGTTGCCGGTGTCGTCGAACACCAACACGGACATGTCCTTCGCGAACCCGCACTCCAGATACGGCAGCCCCGTGCCGGGATTCTTCGGACAGCCCGTCTCGGCCGCCAGCGTGAGCGTCGGCGTCGGTGAACGTCCGGTCAGCGGCGCCGCGAGCGTGGTCTGCGCGGTCGTCGAAGGCACGTACAGCAGCGTGATGCGATCGGTCGCGAATGCACCCGCCGGATCGTCATTCGTCGCGCCCTGCCGGAACGGCAGGATCGGCGCAAAGAAATAGCCGAGCGATCCGACGTGGGCGCCGAGATACGCGCCTGCGCCCGCCATGACGAGATCCCGGGTGAGCGTGTCGGCGCCGACGCGTAGGCGCTGCTGCATGTCGGCGACCTCCGGCTCGGCGGCATACGTCCCGTGCGCCGGGTTCATCATGCCAAACACGCTCGCGATGACCAGCGTCATCAGCCCTGTCGCGATCACCATTTCGAGCAGCGAGAAGCCGTCCTGCCGTCGCCTCATGACGCCTTCCTCGTCTTCACGCTCACGACCCGCGCATCGTTAGCCAGCCGAGGCGCGGCGCTGGAGTCCCGGTCTGCAGGGACGCGGGAGACATTCGGCGTCACCAGCACCTGCAGCACGATGGTGTTGTTGGGGTTGGACGGCAGGGGCTCGACAGACCAACGCCGAACGTAGTACGCCGACGCAATCGTGCTCGCGCAACCACCGAGCACATTGCCATTCCGGTCGACGTAATCGCAGTAGCCGTCGATGTTCCTGACGAGCGAACCCGGTGGCGACGGTGTCAGCCCGACGCCGCCTGCGGGCGACTCGGGGACGACCGCGATGTTCGTGGTGGTGTCGGTGAGCGGCAGGCCGAGCGCATCGAAGCCCCACATGAGGCCGCGCAACTGCTCCATTTTCTGCTGCGCCAGCAGCGACGCATACGTGGTGTTCTTCGCGTTCGCGTTGACGCGCGTCGACATGCCAAACAACTGCGCAAGCCCTACCACCGCCACCGACAACACCGCGATCGCCACAAGTACTTCGAGGATCGAGAACCCTTCGTCGCTGCGCATGCGAGCGTGAGAGTGCAACTCGCGCTCCACGTCGCCCTCGCGCGCTCACTGTCAGATTCTCAAGGAATTTCAGTGATGACGATCCGATCTGCGCCACCCGATCGCAAGGCCTGCGATCGGCGCCGATGACCGATCGGCAGAATCCGCTAACCGCAGATCGGCAGGGTGATCTGAAAGCTGGCGCCGCCCGCCGGCGAGGCGCCTACGACGATGCGGCCGTTGTGAAAGACGATGATCTTCTGCACCAGAGCGAGACCCAGCCCGGTGCCGCTGCGCTTCGACGTGAAGAAGGGCGTGAACACGCGCTCGCGCAGCGCGGGCGCGATGCCGGGACCGTTGTCACTGACGGCGATGCGCGACAGCTTCAGTGCAGTGTCCACGTCCGACTGGATGGCGATGCGTGGCGGCTGCGCTCCTCCCGCGCACGCCTCGAGCGCGTTGCGCAGCAGGTTGCTGAACGCCTGGCGCAGCAGGACCTCGTCACCCTCGATCACGCCGAAGTCGCCTCGCAGCTCGACGTCGCCGCCGAGCGCGCGCGCATCGGGCCGAATCTCGTCCGCCGCGCGCTCACAGATTGCGCGCAGATCCACGTCGGTTAACGTCAGCTGCGCGGGCCGCGCGAAATTCAGGAAGTTGGTCACCACCTGACTGAGGGACTCGGTCTCCGAGCGGATGCCGGCAACATACGGGCGGTAGGACTCGGGCAGCGCGGTCAGATCGATCAGCTTGCTGTAGCCTTGAATCGTCGCCAGCCCGTTCCGGAACTCGTGCGCGATGCCCGCCGTCAGTTCGCCGACGGTGGCGAGACTCTCTTTCAGCCGCAGTTGTTCCTCCAGATCCTTGATGGCCGTCAGATCGGTGAACAGGCAGATCGCGCCCTGCAAGGTGCCTTGCGGATCCGACAGGGGCGACACGCTGACGCCCAGATGCGTGATGCCCTGCTCGCCGGTTTCAGGCAGCACCACCGCGCGCCGGACAATAGCGATACCGTGCGCCAGAAATTCGTCGATCACATCGAGCAACGGCTGTTCGCGCGGCGACCGCTGAAACTCCTCGGGTCGAAGCGTGTCTGGCCGGTCGAGCATGCGCAGCCCGGCGGGATTGATGATCCGAATCTCCCCGTGCAGGCCGACCACGAGGAGTCCCGCGGTCAGGCTCGTGATGATTTCGCCGCTGAGGCGCTCGGACGCATCGGCCCGTGCGGCGGTCGCCCGTTCCTGCGCCTTCAGCTTGGTGACCGCCTCCTGCAATGCCGCCGACAGCAGCGCGGTCTCCGCGCCGCCGCCGCGCAGATTGCGGCGCGTATCGGAGGCGGCCGCTGAGAATCGCAGCAGCGCAAATGCCAGCACCGAGACCAGCGCGGCCACGAGCGCGGTCAGACCAAGGAATGTGTACGCGTTCGGCGTCAGATGCATCGGGACAACAGCAAGGCCATGATAAGCGACGTGCGCGCTATCGTCGCGGCTGGTAGTGATACGCCGTCGCAAGCGCCGACAGCTGCGCGAGGATTTCACGGCGGTTGTCGTCCGTCATCGACCCCGTCACGCCGGCGCGCTTGTCCAGCACCGCAACACTGACAGCCGCGCCGACGACCACGTACGCGAGCGCCGGCAATGGCGCCGCGCCGCATCAGAAGAACGCCAAATACCATTCGAGCAGCGCGGGGCCGGCCACGGCCGCAATCACTGCCCCGACCGCGAGAAAGCACCCGAAGGGCAGCGCGTATTTCATCGTGCCCCGTCCCGCGGCAATCAGCGACAGGCCGACGACGGTGCCGGTCAGGGATGCGAGCATCAGCGTCACGAACGTCAGCTTCCAGCCAAGAAACGCGCCGACCATCGCGAGCATCGGGGGATCGCCGCCGCCAAGCCCGTCTTCGTGCCGGACACGGTAATAGATTTCCGCCACGAGGTACAGCAGTCCGCCGCCACCGATGATGCCGATGAGCGACGCCATCCAGCCCGGCTCCGCGACAAGACTGAAGCCGAAGCCGATGGCGATTCCCGGCACGGTGATCGCGAACGGCAGTTTTTGATGCTCGAGGTCAATCGCGAACAGCACGATCAGCGCGCAGCCGAAGACGAGGCGCGACGCGAGCAGTGGGGTCGGCCCGTACTGCCACCACGCGCACACGAACAAGGCGGACGTCAGCGCTTCGACGAAGGGATAGCGGATGCTGATCGGCGCCCGGCACGTCCGGCACGTCGCTCGAAGCGCCAGCCAGCTGAGGACCGGGATGTTCTCGTACCATGACAGCTCGCGCTTGCAATGGGGGCACGCAGACGAGGGCCACACGATCGACGACCCGATCGGCAGGCGATAGATGCAGACATTGAGGAAGCTGCCGATCAGTGCGCCGAATGCGCCAGCAGCGACAAGGCCGAACCAGGGCGGCAGCGTGTCGATCATGATGGCGGGCGCGCCACGCCGCCGGGCTCCTCCGGCGGCGGCCAGAGAACGGATGCCTGTGACAGCTGCACTTTGCCGTCCGGCGTCAGCACGAACGGCGCGCCTGTGGGATCGAGTGGAATGCCGCGCAGCACGCGCGCCCGCACGAGCGCCTGCCAGTCCGGTTTCTCG
>JAYVMG010000349.1:0-8859 GCA_043759095.1 Acidobacteriota bacterium
CAGAAGCGCGCCGACGGATCTTCAATCGCTTCGATGACGCCGTCCGGCGCCGTCGCCGACACCTTGAAGCCAGGCGCGACGTCCTTCACCGCCTGATGATGCCGGCTGTTCACGTCCACCGACTCATCGACCAGCCGCTCTTTCATCAGCCGCGAGAGCAACGAGTCCTTGTCCACCCACACTTCGTGCGCAAACGAGTACGAATCGTTGGGCGGCACCGTGAAGCTGTGCGGGCCCGCGCCTTTCAGTTGCGACGGAATGTCCTGCACCAGCGTGCCGCCGCAGGCGACGTTCAACACCTGCACGCCGCGGCAGATCGCAAAGATCGGCACCTTGCGCGCGCGTGCTTCCTTGACCAGCGCGATCTCGAACGCGTCGCGTCCGGGTTCCGCGGCCTCGAGGGTCTCGTGCGGCGTCTCGCCATACAACGACGGTGCCACGTCGCCCCCCCCGGTGAGCATCAGTCCTTCGATGCCCGCCAATGCCTGTTCGATCGCCATCGACGCGTCGAGCGTGTGCGGTTCGCCGCCGACGTGGAGGATCGACTGCCGGTAGTCTTCGAGCTGCCGGCAGGCCGTGATACCAATGACTGTCATAAGTTACATTCGATTCGGAACTTCGATGCCCATCAGATCGAGCGCGCGCGTGAGTTGCGCGCGCACGTAGGCTACACCGGCGGCGCGCCACCGTTTGCGATCCGCCTGCTCTTCGTTGAGGATAGGGTACCGATGGTAGAACGCGTTGAACGTCTGCGCCAGCCCGAACGTGTACTTGGCCAGCCCCGAGAACTCCAGCGATCGCACGACGTGCTCCACCACCTCATCCAGGCGTGACGCTTCGAAGACGACCGACCAGAGATCGTGGGTGCGGTCTTCCGGCTCAGACGTTAGCTCATCAGCAGGCGTCTGATCGAGCGCGACGAGCAGGTCCGCCTCCGCGATCCCCTCGCGCTGCTGCAGCTTGTGCAGGATGTTCCCGGCGCGGACGACGGCGTACTGCAGGTACGGCCCGGTTTCGCCCTCGAAACTCAGCGCCTCTTCGATGTCGAACACGATGAGTTTGCCGCGCGAGAACTTCAACATGAAGTACCGGATCGCGCCGACCGCGATCTGCGCGCCCACACGCCGGCACTCTTCCGGTGTGAACTCGGTGTTGCGTCTGGCGACTTCCGCGGCGGCCTTGTTCGTCAGCAGATCGAGGAGATCGTCGATCTTGACGCCTTGCCCCTTGCGCCCCGACACCTCGATGAACGGCTTCTTCGCGTCGTCGGCTGCGATCTCGTACCCGAGTTCGCGCGCCGTGGCGTGCGACAGCGCCACCATCTCGTATGAAAAATGGATCGAGTTCTCGGCTTCTTTCGGGTGATCGAGCGTGCGGAGCGCCTGGCTGAGCAGCGCCTGCAGATACATCTGCCGCGAGTCGATGACGTTGTAGATCCGCTGCGCGCGCCCGAACGGCGGCGCTCCAGCTTCGTTTTCGCCGGACGTCGTGGCCCACAGCGAACGGCCGTTCGGCTGCGTCGCGAACAGGCGATAGTGGAAGTCGAGGCCGAGCAGGCCGAATTTCCAGAACTGGTTCGCGAGGTCCTTTCCGACATACGTGACCACGCCATTCGAGCGCACGATCACTTTCTCGCGTCGCTCCGGATCCTCTCCCTCGTCGTCGCTCTCGGCGGCCCCCTCTTCCTCGATCCGCATGACCCAGCAACCCGCGAGCTTGCCTTCGGTCTGCATGAAGACGGCGCCCTGCGCCTTCAGCGTTTCGAACGCGTGCGCCCAGAACTGCAGACGCAGGATGTCGCCCTCGTAGGTCAGCAGGTCGTATCCGATATTGAGCCGCGCCATCGTCTTCAGGTGCGCGCGCACGATCCGATCGACGATGAACGTGCCCATCGCGGCGCTGTCGTTGCCGCCGTGCTCGAGGTCGTGGAGGACCGCGGCGCGGATCTCGAGCCGCGCCTTGTCGCCGTCGTACCACTCGGTCACCTTCGAGTACAGATCCCAGCAGTAGTAATCAAAGCGCGTGGTGGCGGCGATCTGCCGCACCTCGTCGAGAGAGCGATGCTCGATCTCACGGAACCCGACGATCACGTCAGCGACCTGCACGCCGGTGTCGTCGATGTAGTTCTGCGTCTCGACCGGCGCGCCCCGGAAGTGCAGCGCGCGCACCAGCGTGTCGCCAAGCGCGGCGTTGCGGAGGTGACCGATGTGCGCGGCTTTGTTGGGGTTGATCGCCGTGTGCTCGACAATCGTTTTCTCGATCGGCGCGCGTTCCGGTGCGACCTGCATCCGCGCCCGCGGAAGGAAGAAGGCCTGCCGATCGAGATACAGGTTCAGGTAGCCGTTCGGCGCGGCGACGATGCGCACGATGCCGGGGATCGTGCCGATCGCGTCCGCCAGTTCCTGCGCGATGGCTGTCGGCGCCTTGCGCAGGGCGCGCGCCAGCTGGAACGCCACGGGTACAGCGAGATCGCCCAACGCGCGCGTCGGCGGCACCTCGATGGCGAACGAGGGCACGTCGGCGATCCCGAAATGCTGACGGATCGCCGTGGCGATCGCGTCGTGGACCTGTCGTTGAACACTCAGAATCATGTGCGGGGGTGTGTGGAGCAGAGCGTGCGAGCGCTAAGCTCGTGATACGATTACAGTTTGTGACCCTGGAGCGCCTCGAGATCGGCATACTCGGCCGGCGTGTTCACGTTGGCGAGCAACCGATCGGGATTGCCGAACCGTCGGATCTCCTCAGCCGCCACGACCCGCGTCCGCACGTCCGCGACGAGTGCGCGCATGTTCAAGCGCCGATTCGCGAGCCGCGCCGCCGCCGGTTCCAAGCATGCGCGCGTGTAGACGGCGCACAACGGATGATAGCCGCGTTCGCTCTTCGGCATGACGATGTCCGCGTCTCCGGCGAGCGAGAGCAGATGCGCAATGAATGCCGATGTGACGAACGGCATGTCGCACGCGATCACAAACAGCGCGTCGCCGCGCGCCTCGGTGAGCGCGGCGTGCAGGCCGCCGAGCGGTCCGCAGCCAGGCACGATGTCCGGGACAAAACGTGGCGCAGGGCCTGTGACCCTGCGATCGCACGACCAGAGGTCGTGCGCCACGTTTCGCGACCAGAGGTCGTGCGCCACATGTGGACCACCCACAATCAGCAGTTCATCCGTCAGCGGCTCGAGCGTCGCCAGTTGGCGTTCGAAGATCGTGCGGCCGTCGACCACAAGGGCGCTTTTGTTGCGTCCACCGAACCGCGTCGCCTGACCGCCCGTCAGGATGGCCGCACTGTGCATCGCTTGATTTTACTCTGACAATGCGAGAAGCCGGCATTGGTCGCGTGCTCGTCGCCAGCCTGCACCAGGGGATCGCAGATATTCTGCCGACCCGTCTGGGCTTCTATGAAAACTGGCTCAACGCTGAAGGATTGCGCGAGGGAACGATCGGTCTCGCGCCGCTGTACGCCGTCCTCAGTTTTCTGCGCCAGGAGGGCGACGTCTACACGCTGGTCACGACGCGTGCCGGTGAGTACGCCGCCGACTGGACCGTGCAGTCGATGCCGCCCATTCAGCGCGCGGCGATCAAGGCAGCGCCGCTGTGGCTGCGCAGCCGGATTCTGCTGTGGCTGTCGAGACGGCTCGTGCGCAGCAGTTTCAAAGGCAGCCGCGCGATCTCCAGGCTTCGCAGGGGCGCCGCGCGTGTCGACCTCCGCGCGTCGATCTTCTGCAACGTGCGCGATCGCGTGCCGCACCCGCTCTGCGGCTTCTACGCCGCCGCGTTCACACGCCTGCTCGCATTGTTCGACATCGGCTCGCGCACAGAGATCGAGGCGTGCCGGGGCACGGGCGATGCGACATGCATCCTCACCGTCACGCTGGCCGGCGCCCAGCCCGCGCAGCCCGCCGAGTCCGACGCCGGGGGATCATGATCCGCTGGCTTGCCGCGCTGGCGATTGTGTTGTGCTCGGCGCGGATGGGGTCAGCCCAATCCGAACCCCCGCCGCCTGGCCGAATCCTCGTCATCCCCTTCGAGAACGTCACGCGAGAGGGGCGTTTCTTCTGGCTGACCGAAGCGTCCGCCGTCCTGTTGACTGACGATCTGAACGCGCTCGGCGCCGTCGCGCTCTCGCGCACCGAACGG
This sequence comes from Acidobacteriota bacterium, assembly GCA_043759095.1. Lineage (GTDB taxonomy): Bacteria > Acidobacteriota > Vicinamibacteria > Vicinamibacterales > CAVVIG01 > CAVQFC01. The sequence goes on from JAYVMG010000349.1 coordinate 4,134, forward strand.
CAGCGAGCGTTCGAGCGTCTGCAGGTGCCGACCGCCGCGGCGCTGACCGACGCCACCGTGATCCGCATCGCGCAACTCGTCGGCGCCGCTCAGGTCGTCGTGGGATCGTTGCAGGCGGAGAACGACACGATGGTGGTACGCGCGCGCAGCATCGCGCTCGACACCGGCCGTGTGGTGGCCGACGTGACCGAACGGGGTCCGTTGCCACAGCTGTTCGCCACGTTCGAGCGAATCGCCAGGCGGATGGCGCCGCCCTCCGCGAAATCGTCAGCCGATGTCGAGGCGCAACATCCGCCGGTCACCGTGTTCGAAGCCTTCATCAAGGGACTCCTCGCGGAAACCCCGGCCACGGCGATCAGCTATCTCCGCGCGGCGATGGCGGGTCAGCCCACGTTCGATCGCGCGCGTCTCGCACTGTGGGACATCTACGCCGAGCAGGGCGATCACGCGCTGGCGCTGGCGGCCGTCGCGTCCGTGCCCGATGACTCGCTCTGGGTGCGCCGCGCGCGGTTTCTTGCCGGCTTGTCACAGCTGAACTTAAAAAAATACGACGACGCCTTTGCGACGTTCAAGGCGCTGGCGGATGCGGATCCATCGCCGGCGCTGCTGAACAATCTCGGCGTCGTGCAGCTGCGGCGCGGCGGCGTGTCGGCTTCGGGCCAGCCCGCGTACTTCTTCAACAAGGCCACCGACGCTGATCCGGACGATGAAGATTTTCTGTTCAACCTGGGCTATGCCTACTGGCAGGATCGCGATGCACAGGCCGCTATCTACTGGCTCCGGGAGGCGGTTCGGCGCAACCCCGCAGACGCCGCTGCGCATTTTGTGTTGGGCGCGGCGCTGGCCGCCGCCAACAACGCGACCGAAGCCACGCGCGAGCGGGAGCTGGCGCGCCGCCTCTCATCGACGTATGAACCCACGAAGAAGCCTGGCGGCGACGCTGTCCCGAAGGGATTGGAGCGCATCAAGCACGAGGTTGAGCTGCCGCATGCCGGTCAGCTTGGCGCCAGGCTCGCGACGGACGGTCAACGCAGCAATGAGGAACTCGCGGCCTTCTATCTCGAGCGCGGGCGGCGCCTGTTTCAGCAGGAGAACGATCGCGACGCGATCGTCGAGCTGAACCGCGCGATCTACCTGTCGCCGTACCTGGCCGAGGCGCATCTGCTGCTCGGACGCATCCACCTTCGAACAGGACGCGTGCGCGCGGCCATCGATGCGTTCAACATCGTCGTCTGGAGCGCGGAGACGGCGGAGGCGCATGCGGCGTTAGGGGAAGCGTACCGGCAGGCCAAAGACGTGGTGGCGGCGCGCGCAGAAGCCGATCGCGCCCTCGCGCTCGATCCGCAGTCGGCCGACGCGAAGCAATTGCTGACGCGTCTCGACGGGCGCTAACGTGCTAAAATCGGCCTAGTTTTGGCACAACACGTACACGACGAAGGCTTCCACGAAATCCAACTGAACGGCAAACAGTTGGTATTTCTGTTCATGGCTGCGACGGTCGTGTCGGTCGTGATCTTCCTGTGCGGCGTGCTCGTCGGTCGCGGCGTTCGCTCGCAGACGGGCGCCGTTGCGGATGCGACGCCGGTCAGCACGGTCGCCGAGACGACACCCACGCAGCGGGCGCCGCCCGCGACGGCGCCCGCCGTCGGCTCGGATCCGACGACTGTCGCACCGCCGCCCGCCGCCGACGAACTCAGCTACTTCAACCGTCTCGAGAAACCGAACGCGCCCGCGGAGCAGCTGAAGTTGGCGCCCGATCGAAATGCCGCGCCGGTCGAGAAGCCGTCGGCTCCTGTCGTGGCAGCGCCGCGCACGCCTCCACCCGCGCCTGTGAGAGAACCCGCGCCGGTCAAAGCACCGCCTGCACCCGTGATGGACCGCGTGGCCGCGCCGGCCGCCTCGGGTGGTGAACCCGCCGGACAGGGTTTCGCCGTGCAGATTGCGGCGTTGAACGTGCGCAGCGAAGCTGACGCGATCGCCAAGCGCCTCAGCTCGAAAGGCTACGCGGCGTACGTCCTGGCTCCGGCCAACGGCACGCCCTCAGTCTTCCGCGTCCGCGTCGGTAAGTTCCCCACGCGCCGTGAAGCCGAGACGATGGCCGCCAAGCTGCAAAAAGAAGAGCAGTTCAAGCCCTGGGTTACGCGCTAGCTACCGTATCGGGCATCCTCCTCGCCCTCAGCTTTCCGAAATTCGGTCATCCTGCGCTCGCGTGGATTGCGCTCGCGCCACTTCTCGTGGCGCTCGCCGGCGCCACGCTGCGCCGCGCATTCAATCTCGGCCTCTTGACCGGCATCGTCTATTTCGCCGGCACGCTGTACTGGATCACCCGCGTGATGGTGATGTACGGCGACCTGTCGGTCTGGGTCGCGGTACTCGTCAATGCGGCGCTCGTAGCGTATCTCGCGCTCTTTCCCGCAATCTTCGCGCTCGTCGTGCGCCGGATGGTGATCGCGCACGGGCCGCAGGCGCTGATGGCGGCGCCGATCGTCTGGGTGGCCACGGAACTTGGGCGAACTCGCATCTTCGGCGGCTTTCCCTGGGTCCTTCTCGGCTACAGCCAGACGACCGTGTTGCCGATTGCGCAGTTCGCCAGCCTGTTCGGTGTGTACGGTGTGTCGATGCTGGTGGCATCGCTGAGTGCCGCGCTGGCCGCGTCCACGGTCTTGAACGCAAAGGCCGCGAAGCCCGAAAGGGAAACCTCGTACACCGATCGGTACGCGCCAGTCGTCATGGTTCTCGCGATGCTCATCGCGGTGGCCGTATGGGGCGCCCGTCGCGCGGCAGTGGCCGAGTGGACGCACAGCGGCGAACCGATTCGCGTCGGCCTGATCCAGGGCAACGTCGATCAGGACGAGAAGATCCAGTCTGCGCGCGCGCCGGCGATCTTCCAGGAGTACCTGGGGATGACGCGCCAGGCGATTCGCGAGGGTGCGGAGTTCGTCATCTGGCCGGAATCATCGACGCCGTTCCGGTTCGAGGACGACCTGTTTGCCGCTGCGCAGGTGCGGGCGCTCGCGCGTCAGGCGCGGGTGCCGTTGCTGTTTGGCAGCGATCAGTTCGTGCGGAGCCCGGCCGGCGGCCCGACGGCGTTCTATAACGCGGCGTTTCTCGTGAAGGCGGACGGCTCCACCGGTGGGGTCTATCGCAAGATGCACCTCGTGCCGTTCGGCGAGTACGTGCCGCTCAAAAAACTGTTCTTCTTCGCGGCGCCGCTCGTGCAGGCCGTGTCCGACTTCTCGGCAGGCGAGGATGCAGTCCTGCTGCCCGTCGGCAATCATCTGGTCAGCACGGCAATTTGTTACGAGGTCGTCTACCCGGATCTGGTGCGGCGATTTGTGACGGGCGGCAGCGAGATGCTGACGACGATCACCAACGACGCCTGGTTCGGCCCGACGTCGGCGCCGTACCAGCATTTCGAGCAGGCATCAATGCGCGCGATCGAGGAAGGCCGCTACCTGGTGCGCTCCGCCAACACCGGCGTCAGCGGCATCGTCGATCCCTACGGTCGAGTGCTCGCGCGGACCGCCATCTATCAGCCGGCGGTCGTCGTCGGCGAGGCGCGGTTCCTGAAGACCTCGACCTTCTATGCGCGGCACGGCGACATCCTCGCCTACGCGTCGGTCCTGGCGGTGGCCGCACTGCTGATCGCCTCGTCAAAACGTCGTACAATACGCTGAAACGTTGAACGCTCAACTCTCAAGTCTCAACGCTCAATGTTCAGCGTGACGATGAGAGTTGAGACCTGAGACCTGAGACTTGTTCACATGACCACCGTCGACGAGTTGATGCGCCGCTATGAGGATCTCGGCACGCGCGCTGCGGATCTGCGGAGGTATCTTTGAGGCCGCCCGTCCTGAAGAAGAGCTGACCCGCCTCGACGTGCGCGCCGCCGCGCCAGATTTCTGGAAAGATCAGGCTGACGCGCAAAAAGTCCAGCAGCGGCGCCGCAGACTCGAGCAGGACCGCGATCTGATTCTGTCGCTCAAGAAGAAGAGCGACGACCTTGCCGTGCTCATCGAATGGGCGGCGGCGGGAGAGCCGGTTGACGCCGAGTTCGCGCAGGGGCTCGACGCGCTCGACGTGGAAGTGCAGGCCGGCGAGATCAAGAAGATGCTCGGCGGCGAGCACGATCGCAAGAACGCCATCATCACCATTCATCCCGGCGCCGGCGGCACCGAGTCGCAGGACTGGGCCGAGATGCTGCTGCGGATGTATATGCGGTGGACGGATCGGCGCGGCTTCACGCGCGAAATCATGGATTACCAGCCCGGCGAGGAAGCGGGGCTGAAGAGCGCGACGGTGATGGTCAGCGGAGAGTACGCCTACGGCCTGCTGGCCGCGGAAGCCGGGGTCCATCGCCTGGTGCGGATCTCGCCGTTCGATCAGGCGGCGCGCCGGCACACGTCATTCGCGTCGCTGTACGTCTGGCCAGAGCTGCCCGAGGACGTGGACATCGTGATCGACGACAAGGATCTTCGCATCGACACGTACCGGTCGAGCGGCGCCGGCGGCCAGCATGTGAACGTGACCGATTCCGCCGTCCGCCTCACGCACCTGCCGACTGGACTCGTGGTGTCGTGCCAGAACGAGCGATCGCAGCACCGCAACAAGGACTCCGCGATGAAGGTGCTGAAGGCGCGCCTGTACGACATCAAGATGAAGGAGAACCAGGCGAAGCTGGATCAAATCAGCGGCGTGAAGCAGGCGATCGGCTTCGGCAGCCAGA
>JAYVMG010000350.1:0-8853 GCA_043759095.1 Acidobacteriota bacterium
AGCTTGAACAGCTCCGACCAGGTGACCGACCGCGCGGGCATCTGGAAAATCGTGTTGCGCGGCACGACCACCAGGTGGTTGTTCAGCGTGATCGTGCCGCCGGAGAACACGTCGTTGACGTTGTCGACCGTGGCGTTCTGAATGAAACCGGTCATCTCGAAGACCGACCCCACCGGCTGCAGCGGCAGCTGGGCATGCACATCCGCGCGCCACCCTATCGCGGCCACGAGCGCCGCGACCAGTGCCAGCGCCGTGCTCCACCGCGCGAGTGCCATTCCATCTCGTCTGATCAACATCCTGTTCTCCTCGCGTGGGTTCGCAGCTGCCGTTCATGGGCGCCGGAGACACACCTGTCGTTCATGCGCATACGTCTCGCTCCATGCGATTGGTCGCGGTCTTGAAAATTTCCTGGATGCGCAACGGTCTAAATTCCGTTGCACGACGAGGTGGAGCAAATGCGCAGCCACGGCAAACCGGCGCCGCGCGCGCAACGTCGAAACACGGGAGAGGCGCTTTATTTTGCTGTACTTGCGAGGGTGCTCGCGGGCGCAACGCCCGCGCCGCAAAAGAGACGCGCGTGGATCGCGGAAGTCCGCATGAACGGAATGCGGTTAAAAAAAGTCTGACGTCAGGCTGAATATTTCGATCGAGGCACGCGGATCGCCAGCGGCAGGTTGTCGCGGCTGCCCCACTCTTCCCATGCGCCGCAATAGTTGCGGAGCTTGTCGTAGCCAAGCAGGTGCAGCGCACACAGGTCCACCGACGCGCGCATGCCAATCTGGCAATACGCAATCACCTCCTGCGACGGCGCAATCCCGCGATCCTCGTAAAGCTTTTTCAGCTCGCCGGCGCGTCGATGATCTTCACGCCCGGCTTGTCGATCGCCCCGACGCCATCGCTGGCGATGGCGACCCACCTGGCCTGCGGACGCGCGGTGAACCTTGCGGCAGCCGGCGCCGCGTCGCGGTCGACGTCGGACGCTGTTCCGCCGCGCTCGTCGTACACGACCACGGCCGGACGTAGCCGAACCTGCCCTTCAGAATCCGCGTCAGCTCGAGCCCGGCCAACGGTGCTACGATGAAAACGTGACGCTCACACACTGGTTTCGGCGCGGCTCGCTCTCGCTCGTGCTCATCGTCGCCGGCTTTTTCGCCGGCATCGTGGTCACCGGCTGGGTGCGTGCGGCAGAAAGGCTCCGCGCGGCCGAAACGCCCCGTCCAGCCGGCGACGTCACGCTCGATCAACGTACGACTCCAGCCGCTGCACCCGCTCAGGCGCCCGTCGCCTCGGCGGCCGTTTCCGGCGGCGGACCCGATTTCACGCGCATCGCCGGCCTGGCAATCAAAGGCGTCGCGAACATTTCCTCGACGCAGGTCGTGCACACGCGCAACTCGCCGTACCAGAACGATCCCTTCTTTCGCTATTTCTTCGGCGACGACGACCAGTTCGGCTCGCGCGATCGCCGATCGACCAGCCTCGGTTCTGGCGTGATCATCTCGCCCGACGGCTACGTCGTCACCAACAACCACGTGGTCGGCGAGAACGTGCGCGAGATCAAGATTGCCCTGCCGGACAAACGCGAGATCACCGGCAAGGTGATCGGCACCGACCCGGTCACCGACATTGCCCTGCTGAAGATTCCCGTGACGGGCCTGCCGGTGATTGCGTGGGGCGATTCGGGTCAGCTGAAAGTCGGCGAATGGGTGCTGGCGATCGGCAGCCCGTTTCAACTCAGTCAGACCGTGACCGCCGGCATCGTCAGCGCCACCGGTCGCGCCAATATGGGTTTCGCGGAGTACGAGGACTTCATCCAGACCGATGCGGCGATCAACCCCGGCAACTCCGGCGGCGCGCTGATCAACACCCGCGGTGAACTGGTCGGGATCAACACCGGCATCTACAGCGAAAGCGGCGGTTATCAGGGGATCGGGTTTGCCGTGCCGAGCAAGCTCGCGCGGCATGTCGTGGACGACTTGATGAAGTACGGCGAGGTCCGCCGCGGATCGATCGGCCCGTTGGGCATTGAAAAGCTCACGCCGCAGCTCGCCGAAGAATACGGCGCGCCGAACACGAACGGTGCGCTCGTCTCGCGCATGGCTCGCGTCTCCGAGACCTGGGACGCGGGGATTCGGACGGGCGACGTCATCGTCAGCATGAGCGGTCAGGCGATCGACGACGCCTCACAATTCCTGCGTCTGGTGTCGGACGCCAAGCCGGGCACGACGGCGACCATCAAGGTGCTGCGCGGCGGGAAGCCGATGGAGTTCAAACTGCCTATCGTGTCGACGTCAACGTCGCGGACGCGACGATAGGCAAGACTGAAGTCTTGCCCCACTTCAGGGGTTTGCTGTGGCGCACGACTTTAGTCGTGCGGTTTACACCACCGCCTCGCGCGAGGCGTGCCAGGCCTCGAATTCCTTGAACGCGCGGCTCAGCCGCACCGGCGCGGTCAGCTTGTCCGCCACGACCTCCGCTGTCTTGTACCCATTCCCCGTGATGCACACCACGATGGACTCGTCAGGCGGGATGATGCCCCGCTTGATGAGATCGATGGTCGCCGCCAGCGTCGTACCCCCGGCCGGTTCAGTGAAGATCCCTTCGGTTTCGGCCAGCAGCTGAATCGCACCGACGATCGCCTCGTCACTGACGGCGGCGCCCGCGCCACCGGTCGCCTTCACACACTGGATCACCTGATAACCGTCGGCCGGGTTACCGATGGCGATCGACTTCGCGATCGTATTCGGCCTGACGGGCTCCGGATACTCGAGGCCTGCGTCGAGCGCATTCACCACCGGCGAGCAACCCGCCGCCTGCGCCGCATACACCCTCGGCAGATCGCCATCGACGAGACCGATCTCGCGCAGCTCCCGGAGTCCTCGGACGATGCGCGGGAGGAGCGTGCCGCCGGCGACGGGCGAGATCAGATGCTTCGGATAGCGCCAGCCGAGCTGCTCGACGATCTCGAAGCCCATCGTCTTGGCGCCTTCCGCGTAGTACGAGCGCAGGTTGATGTTCACGAAGCCCCAGCCGTAGCGATCCGCCACCTGCGTACACAGCCGGTTCACATCGTCGTAGTTGCCGGCGATCGCGAGAATCGTCGGGTTGAAAATCGCGGAGCCGAGCAACTTCCCCGCTTCGAGGTTGTCCGGGATGAAGACACAGCTTTCGATTCCCAGGCGCGCGGCGTGCGCCGCGACGCTGTTGGCCAGGTTGCCGGTGGACGCGCACGCGAGCACCTTGAAACCCAGTTCAACCGCGCGTGTGGCCGCCACCGAGACGACGCGATCCTTGTACGAAAGCGTCGGATGATTCACCGAATCGTCTTTGATGTACAGCTCGCTGACGCCGAGCCGTTCGGCCAGCCGGGTGCAGCGGACGAGCGGCGTGTAGCCGGAGTGGAACCCAGTCCTCGGCTCACCGGTAATCGGCAGCAACTCCCGATATCGCCACAGGTTTTTCGGACGCCGCTCGATCTGTTCGCGGGTCAGATGAATCGAGCTGTAGTCGTAGACCGGTTCGAGCGGTCCCAGACACTTATCGCAGACGTAGATCGCTTCCGCCGGAAACGACGCCTGGCACAGATGGCATTGCAGTCCAATCAACGCAGTCACACGGCCTCCAACAGAACGGAACTCTCAACTCTCAAGTCTGAAGTCTCACGTCTGAACTTTGAAGTCTGAAGTTTGAAAGTCTCGGTCAGGTTCGGTGCGGGGACGACGGCGGCTTTATCGCGCGCGATGGCGACAATGTCGCTGAGGACCGCGACCGCCGTGGCATCGCCACCTGCGCCGGCGCCGAAGATGCCGGTTTCTCCGGAATGCGCACCGGTGATCAGCGCCGCATTCTGCGCGCCCACCGTCCGCGCGAAGATCGATGAGGCAGCGACTTCTACCGGCGCAACCCAGGCGGTGAGCGTCGAGGTGCGGTGGTCGTAGTCCGCACGGGCGATCTGGCGAATCGTGCCGCCACGCTGCCGCGCCTGCACGAAGTCGGCTTGCGTCACTGACGCCGAGGATTGGGTGTCGATCTGGGCCGGGTCGACGCGCAGTCCGAACGCCAGCGCGCAGAGGATCGCCAGCTTGGCGCGGGCATCATACCCGTCGAGGTCCGCCGACGGGTCGGCTTCCGCGTAGCCGCGGCCTTGCGCATCGCGGACCGCTGCGTCCAGCGCGCAGCCGGTCGCCTCCATCTGCGAGAGGACCGCATTGGTCGTGCCGTTCAGGATCGCGACGATGCGCGTGATGCGATCGCCGGCGAGCCCTTCACCAATGGTGCGGACAATCGGCATCGCGCCGCCCACTGCTGCTTCAAACCTGAGTTGACGTCCCTGCCTGGCGGCCAGCGTGAGCAGCGCCGCCCCGTGGCGCGCGATCACCTGCTTGTTGGCGGTGACGACGGATTTCCCCGCAAGCAGGGCGGCGCGGATCCAGCCGGCGGCGGGCTCGACGCCGCTGATGGCTTCCACCACGACATCCGCATCACTGTGCAGCACGTCGTCGATCGAAGACGTCCAGAGGACGCCATCCGCCGGCCATGAAGCGGACTTCTGATCCGCACGGCGGTCGAAGATATGGGTGAGTCGAACGTCCGGTGACGCATCGGGGTCAGGGGAGGTCAGGCGACGGGCGACGGCGGAACCGACGGCGCCATAACCCAGGAGTGCGACACGACAGGGCGAACTCACGGTCACGATCTCTCTTCCTCATCTCCCCCCGCGCGAGGCGGGGCGGGAATTGGCACCTGAACCGCGACCGATGGTCGCGTGGTTGCCGTGGCATCGCAGGGCCTGTCCCTCAGCCACTCTTGATGAAGCGCGTCTTTCAGTTGTCCCGAGGACTATAACAAAGCCAATCGGCACAATGCAAATCTATACATCATCATATGTAGATACACAGATTATGCTGAGCACTCCCCCTCCATGACCTCGGGCACGAAGTCGGTCGACTCGCCCAGGTCGATGAAATCCATCGGCACGGCGTCACCAGGCGTGAGCCGTTCCAGATCCGCCAGCCGCCGCTTGACGACGTCGAGCTCCACGCGGCCGAAAAACGCGGTCGCTGTTTCGCCGGGCTTTCGATCCGTCGCATAGAGATCGATCAGCCGCTCGACGACGTCCGGAATTCTTCGCGCCGGGATCTTCGCGGCCAGCCGGCCGAAGGTCGCGCCGCGGTCGTGCACGCCGCCGCCGACCATGACGAAATACTGCGGCACCGCACGCGATCCGAGGCGACGCACGCTGCCCTGGAACCCGATCGTGGCGATGTGGTGCAGTCCGCAGCCGTTCGGGCAGCCGCTGATCTTGATCCGTGCGCCGTCCGCCGCGGCGATCAGATCCGGCCGCGCGCGCAGGTGATCCTCGAGCAGGCGCCCGAGTCCGCGCGATTGCGTCACCGCCAGACGGCACGTCTCGGCGCCCGGGCAGCTCGTGACGTCGGCGATCGTGCCCGCTTCCGCCAGCCCGAGTCCGGCCGCGGCGAGGCGGCGATAGAGCTGCCGCACGTCGCAGGTGCTGATCCAGCGGAACACCAGATCCTGATCGGCCGTGACGCGAATCGTACCGTCACCGTAGGCGCGCGCCAGCTCGCCGATCACGCGCATCTGATCGCTCGACACGTCTCCCAGCGGCACGGTGGCAATCGCCATCGCGTAGCCGAACTGCTTCTGCGGCCGCACGTTCGTCACGCGCCACCGCGCATACGCCTCGTCGCTGCTCTGCAGAATTGGCACGATGGTCGGCGTCAGGCCGGGGCCGGACAGTCGTCCGGCGGCCACGCGCGTCGCGATGTCGCCGAGCACCGGCGCCGCGTCCTTCACCCATTCCGGACGCGATTCGACGGCCGGCGGGTCGATCTCGAGCGTCGGCACCTGCCCGCGCAGGCGGCACGCCGTCAGCTCGCGGTCGTACTCTTCGCGCCAGCGCGTCCAGCCGAGCGTCTTGATCAGGAACTTCATCCGGTTGCGCTGCTTGTGTTCGTAGTCGCCGAGGCGCTTGAACACGCGCAGAACGGCTTCGGCGACGCGGAGGATTTCGGACGCGGGGAGAAACTCATGCAGCAAGCCGGCCGATGTCGTCATGATCGCCGTGCCGCCGCCGGCGGACACGCGAAAGCCGCGGCCGCCGTCCGGCCCGACGACGGCGCGGAAACCCAGATCGTTGACGCCCGTGGCAATGTGATCGGTCGCGCAGCCTTCGAACGCCACCTTGAACTTGCGCGGCAGCGTGGAGCTGAGCGGATGTCGCAGCAGGTGCCGCGTCAGCGCTTCCGCGTATGGCGTGACGTCGAAGCGTTCATCCGCCCCCACGCCGGCGTACGGGCACGTCGTGATGTTGCGCACCGAGTTGCCGCACGCCTCGCGCGTCGTCACACCGACTTCGGCGAGACGCCGCATCGCCAGTTCGGCCTCGTGCAGCTTGACGAAATGAAACTGGATGTTCTGGCGGGTCGTGATGTGTCCAAAGCCGCGCGAGTAGCGCTCGCCGACGTCGGCCAGCGCCTCGAGCTGATCGGCGGTGAGAACGCCCTGGGGGATCTTGACGCGCAGCATCTGCGCATCCTCCGCCTGACGCTGGCCGTAGGTGCCGCGCAACAACCGGAACGCGCGCCACTGGTCCGGCGTCAAGTCGCCACGCTCGTACTGTTCGAGCACGGTCACGAACTCGTCGATGTCGGCCTCGCTGGCAAACGAGAGCCGCGCGCGACCGAGCGTTTGGGGATCGTCAACAACGGACATATCAGCCTCCGATCGCACGGCTGAAGCCATGCGCCACGGACGTCGCCAGGCCTACGGCCACGACATCACCAATCACAATGGTTCCGGCGCCATCGCCGGCCACAGGCGCGGCGTCGGCCGACAGTTCGTCGAGCGTGCCGCGCCACACGTGCTGTTCCGGCCTCGACGCATCCACAATCACGGCCGCCGGCGTTCCGCGCGACCACCCGCGATCGATCAGCCGTTGGGCAATCGCCATCGAGCGCCCAAGCCCCATCAGGACGACGACGGTGACGCCGTTGGGCTGGAGCTGGGCAATCGCGGACGCGAACGTCTCGTCCTCGTGTCCGGAGACGACGAGAAACGCAGCCGCGACGCCGCGATGCGTCACCGGAATTCCTGCCGCCGCCGGCGCGGCAATCGCGCTGCTGATGCCCGGCACGACGTCGTACGAAATGCCGGCCTGCTGCAGCGCCAGCGCTTCCTCGCCGCCGCGGCCGAACACAAACGGGTCGCCGCCTTTCAGCCGCACGACACGCAAGCCCCGGCGCGCGATGCGGACCATCAGCGCGTGAATGGCGTTCTGCGTCATCGCATGACGTCCGGCGCGCTTACCGACGTAGAAGCGGCGCGCCCGGCGCGCGTAGCGCAGGATGCGTTCATCGACCAACGCGTCGTACAGGACGAAATCGGCGGCGCGCAGCCGCGCAATCGCCGTGCGCGTCAGCAGCCCCGGATCACCCGGGCCGGCGCCGACAAGGGAGACATGTCCGATCACAGCCACGAGTCCTCCGGTGCGTTCAGCCAGGGAATCGCAGGGCCCAGGCCCTGCGCCACATCTGGAGTGTTCACAAGGCCCAGGCCCTGCGCCACGTCTGGAGTGTTCACAGGGCCCAGGCCCTGCGCCACGTCTGGAGTGTTCACGGCGTGGCGCAGCCCGCCCGTGCTGCGGTCGTGGCGCCGCTCTTCAGCGCCGGGGTCGTGGCGCAGCTCTTCAGAGCTGCGATAGAGGCGGTTCAGTGCCTGCAGCAGGCGCGGTTTCCTCGCCTCCATCGGCACGCCGTCGCGGCGCCACCCGACGCGCGCGACGCGCGCGTGCCACACCCACGTCGCCAGATCGCGCGGCAGCAGCGCGTCAATTCCTTCCCGCAGCAACGACGTCAGCGCCGGCGCGGCGCCGCTCGTCGAGATGGCGATCGTCACGCCATCGCGCCGGACCACTCCGCTGAGATACGCGCTGGCGTTGGGCGGATCGTCCACGGCGTTCACGAAGACCCGCATCGTCTCGGCGACCTCGGCCACGTGACGGTTGACCTCGGGCGTCGCCGCCGCGACAACGAGCCAGGCCTCGTCAAGATCAGCCGGGATGAACGGACGCTGCGCCAGAGTCACGCAGCCCGGAACGGGCTGCGCCACGCCGGCGGGATGCGCTACAACATCCCGCAGCGCCACAACATCCCGTGGCGCACGGCATCCGGCCGTGCGATCGCCGGCCTGAATGGCCTGCACGACCCCGGCGATTTCATCGGTGATCTCCGGCGCGACGATGCGGACGCGCGCGCCGGCGGCGAGCAACGGCCGCAGCTTGGAGGTGGCAACAGGACCGCCGCCGACGAGCAGGACGGTCCGTCCGGTCAGGTTGAGAAACAGCGGTAAGAGTTCAGTCATAAAGCACAAAAAGCCCGGGAAGCTGATGAGCCTCCCGGGCCTTGGGTTTCTTGTTTGGGTTGCTGAGTTAGATCACGACGGGATCAGCGAACTGCAAATAACAAGACCGTTGGCGCGGAGGCTCGCGAAGAGCCCGCAACAACAGCACGTACACATGCAGGTCGGTTGACCACTCAAGATGCCTTTTTTTACCCCGCGGCCACGGCCGGCGTCAAGTTTCTCGATACACTGGCGTCATGCGCCTGTCCTGTCTGACTGCTCTGGCTGCCACCCTGCTGACCGCATTACCCGCGTCGGCCCAACGACTTCCCACCACCGTCACGCCGTCGCACTACGACCTGGCGTTCGTCGTGGACCTGAACCGCGAGCGCTTCGAAGGCGCCGAGACGATTCAAATCCATGTGGCTGACGCGACGACGACGGTCGTGCTGAATGCCGCAGAGCTCCAGCTGCGCGACGTGACCATCGGCAAGG
>JAYVMG010000351.1:0-8851 GCA_043759095.1 Acidobacteriota bacterium
CATCCGGCGTACGCGGCGGCGTCCAGGTCTTCGCCGCTGTCGTGGCGGACGTGAGGGTCTGGCCGGCGACCGGCGCCGGCGTGAGCGAGACCACGGCAAACACCGCTGACAGCACACCAGACGAGGTCAGGAATTGATGGCTCATGCTGGCCATTCTACGACACAGATCTGAACCTGTTGAACGAGGCCTACGAGAAGGGCGAACAGGTGATCATCTACTTCGTGATGCGCTCCAGGCCGTCCATGTACGGCCGCAGCGCGGTCGGGACGACGACCGTGCCGTCCTTCTGCTGGTAGTTTTCAAGAATCGCGATCAGCGTGCGGCCTACAGCGAGGCCTGATCCGTTCAGCGTGTGGACGAATTCCGCTTTCCCCGTGCCGGCTGAGCGGAATTTGATGTTCGCGCGACGCGCCTGGAACGCCTCACAATTGCTGCACGATGAAATCTCGCGGTACGCCTTCTGGCTCGGCAGCCACACTTCGATGTCGTACGTCTTCGCCGCGGAAAACCCCATGTCGCCGCTGCACAGCAGCATCGTGCGGTAGGGCAACTCGAGCCGCTTGAGGATCTCCTCCGCGTTCAGCGTGAGCGCTTCCAGTTCGTCGGACGACTGCTCCGGCGTCGTCAATTTCACGAGCTCGACTTTGTCGAACTGATGCTGACGGATCAGGCCGCGCACATCCTGACCGTATGATCCGGCCTCACTGCGGAAGCACGGCGTGTACGCCGTGGTGCGGATCGGCAGCTCGCGGCCGTCGAGGATCTCGCCGCGATGCAGATTCGTGAGCGGCACTTCGGCGGTCGGAATCAGATAGAGATCCCAGTCGCCGGCAATCTTGAACAGATCCTGCTCGAACTTCGGCAGCTGACCCGTGCCCTGCAGCGTCGCGCTGTTAGCCAGAAACGGCGGCTCGACTTCGCGGTAGCCGTGCTCGCGCGTGTGGATATCGAGCATGAAGTTAATCAGCGCGCGAGACATGCGCGCACCGGCGCCGCTCAGCACGGTGAAACGCGCGCCGGCGATCTTCGTTCCGCGCTCGAAATCGATGATGCCGAGCGCCGGCCCGAGATCCCAGTGCGGCTGCGGCGTGAAATCGAACGCGCGCGGTTCGCCGACGCGTCTGACCTCGACGTTGTCGGCCGCGCTGGCGCCGACCGGGACGCTGGCGTGCGGCAGATTCGGCAGGTTGATGACCGCCGTCGTCCGCTGATGCTCAATCGAGTCGAGCTGGAAGCCGAGCTGCTTGATCTGTTGCGAGCGCGCGCGGTTCGCTTCCTGCACCGGAGCAGTGTCCTGCCCCATGCGCTTGGCGCGCGCGATCTCATCGCCCGAGGTGTTCTGCGCGCGCTTCAACCCTTCGAGCTCCGGGATCATCCGGCGGCGCGCGGTTTCGAGCGTCGCGATCTCCTCGAGCGTTTTGTCGGGATTGAGCCCGCGGTTGCGGAGACCGGTGCGGACTTCTTCGATGTGATCGCGAATGTACGAGGGGTCGAGCATGCTACCTCAGCCAGCTATTGTACGTTACGATTCTGCTGTGCCTTCCGTCAGAAAAGCTGTCTTCCCCGCCGCCGGCCTCGGTACCCGCTTCCTCCCGGCCACCAAGGCGCAGCCGAAGGAAATGCTGCCGCTGGTGGACAAGCCAATCATCCAGTACGGCGTCGAAGAAGCCGTTGCGGCCGGCATCGACAACATTTTGCTCGTCACCGGCCGAGGCAAGAACGCGATCGAGGACCACTTCGATGTGTCTGTCGAACTCGAGTCATTTCTCGAAGCGCGCGGCAAGAAAGAACAGCTCGAGGAAGTTCGCAAGATCTCGAACATGATCAACTTCGCCTATGTCCGCCAGGGCGAACCGCTCGGGCTCGGACACGCGGTGCTGGTCACCCGCGAGCTGGTTGGCAATGAGCCGTTCGCCGTCATCCTCGGCGACGACGTGATCGACGCGGATCCGCCGGCGATCAAGCAGCTCATGGACGTCTTCGATCGGCTCGGAAGCCCTGTGCTCGCGGTCGAACGTGTGCCGCGTGAAGACATCTCGAGCTACGGCGTCATCGCGATCGAGCCCAACACGAACCTCGGCCCGGGCATCTATCAGGTGCGCGATCTGGTGGAAAAGCCGCCGAAGGAAGAAGCGCCGTCGGACCTCGCGATCATCGGACGTTACGTGCTGACGCCGGACATCTTCCCGGTGCTCGCCGCGACGAAAAGCGATCGCACCGGCGAGATTCAGTTGACCAACGGCCTCCGCGAGCTGCTGAAGACGCGTCCGATCTACGCCTGCGAAGTGAAGGGCGTCCGCCACGACACCGGCAACAAACTCGGCTTCCTGAAAGCCGTCGTCTACTTCGCGCTGCGCCGGCCTGACCTCGCCGATAACTTTTCCGCCTACCTGAAGTCGCTCAATCTTTAGTCGTCGTCGACGAGGCGGCTGGCGCTGCAGGTGCGGACGCGGCTGGCGTACTCGTGGCAGCCGGCGTGCTCGACGCGCCAGAGGCGGTGCTGTCACTCGATGACGAACTGGTCTCCGTCTTGGCCGCAGCCTCTGGTTTGTCCGCCTTCGCCTCCCGATCCGACTTCCCGCCGTCAGACTTCGGCGCCGATCCTTTGTCGCCCTTCGGGTAATCCGTGATGTAGAACCCCGAGCCCTTGAACTGGATCGCCGGCGACGAGAAGAGCTTATGCACGTGGCCGCCACATGTCGGGCAGGTGTCGACCAGTGGATCCGAAAACTTCTGAATCTTTTCGAAGCGGTGACCGCAGGCGTCACATTCGTATTCGTACAAAGGCATGACTTACCTATTCAATCAAATCGCCGCTATCGTCACCCAGCATCAGCTGACGATGGAGCCAGAACGGCGCGGTGCCCTGGCTGAGCAGCGTGTCGTGAAACGATCGCAGTGAGAACGCTTTGCCCTGCTGCTGCTTGTAGTCCTGCCGCAGCTTCAGCAGCATCAGCTTCCCGACGGAATAGACGAGATACGTGGGATCGAACGCGCCGCGCTCGGCTTCACGGCGCGCACTGCCCTCTTCCATGAACGCCTCGTCGCGGAAGTAGCGGACGCCCTGCTCCACGGACATGTCTTCCGCGTGCAGCTTGATGCACACAATGAAACGCACGAGACGGATCAGCGATTCCGCGAGCTGACCGAGCTTGATGGTCGGATCCTGGCGGCCGAAGCCCGCCTCCATCATCATCTGTTCGCAGTAGTGCGCCCACCCTTCGATGAACGACGCCGGCGCGAACATGATCGACTTGCGCGTCTTCGACTCGACCTTGCGCAGGTGCTGGTAGTGCAGGAAGTGTCCCGGGTAGACCTCGTGGATCGAAATCGACCAGAGCGTCGGGATGTTGTAGTCGCGCAGGTGCTCGTCTTTGCGCTCGGGCGACCATGACGGATCGACGTCGGTCAGGTAGTAGTAGGCGCGCGACGGCTTGCTTTCGAACGGCCCGGCCGTCCACATGCTGGCGAACGACCAGCGATAGAAATCGGGCGTCGGCGCCACGGCGATCGGTTCGCCGGATGGCAGCGAGATGATCTTCTGCCGCTCGAGAAACGTCGCGAGCTCGTCGAGTTGCTGGCGTCCCGTCGCGACCAGTTGCCCCGGCGCGGGATGCTGAGCTTTCGTTTTTGCCCACGCGGCCATCGCGTCGCCGCCGTTCAGTTTGCCGGCCAGCGAGCGGAATTCTTCCTGCGTCGCTTTCAGCTCTCGCGTGGCGATCGCCAGAAGCTTTTCGATCGGCAGCGTGATGCCCTCTTCGAGACGGAGCTTCTGCTCGAACTTGTCGCGCCCCAGGCGGAACGACGCGCGCGCTTTCGGCGCGAGGTCGGTCTCGAGGTGCTCGACGTACTTGCCGACGGCCTCTGACGCTTCGGTCTGCGCGTCGGCGAGATCACCGAGCAGATGCAGGTCGTCGACGTCGGCGAACGCGCGCGGCAGATCCTCGTCGATGAACTTCAGCGTACCGCGCATCGTCTCGATGCCGACCTTGGCGAAGATCCCGGGTGGATCCTTGATGTTGTCGCGGGCGGCTTGAATCAGGCGCGGCGTCTGACGCAACTTCGACAGCACGCGGCGCGCGCGCTCTGACGCCGGCGCGTGCGTGAACAGCGTCTGGCCCGCCAGGCTCGAGGCGAGCAGGTCGGAGTAAAACTGCGGGTTGCGCTCCCACGTGCGCACGGTTTCGAGCTCAAACATGCGCGCCTGCAGATGCGAGGTCAGCATGCGATGCTCGAGGCGCTCGATGGCGGTCAGCGCGTCGCGATTGATTTCGTCCAGACGGCGCAGGTAGCCGGCCAGCGCGCGAGCTTCGCTGTCGATCCCGTGGCGGCTGACGTCTTCGAGCAGATCGTCATGCGTATGCACGCCATCCAGCGTGGCGTGCGTGGGATGCGTCTCGTGCAGATAGCCGAGCAGATCGTCGACGAAGTGAGAAAGGGGCTCAGAAGCAATCATCGGTTCATCAACACGGATCCGCCAATGGTACAATAAACACTCCCTCCAGATGCCCGGCACGCTGTTCGTGGTCGCCACGCCGATCGGTAACCTTGAAGACATCACGATACGAGCGCTGCGCGTGCTGCGCGAAGTCGCCGTGATCGCCGCCGAGGACACGCGGCGGACGGCTCATCTGCTGGCGCGTCACGGGATCAGCACGCCAATGACCAGCCTCCACGAGCACAATGAGGCGGGGAAATCCGGTGCGATGGTGGCCCGGCTGCAGGGCGGAGACAGTATCGCCCTCGTGTCGGACGCTGGAACGCCGACGGTGTCTGATCCGGGCGGCCGGTTGATTCGGGTGGCTATCGATGCGGGCATTCGAGTGGAGCCCGTGCCTGGCCCAAGCGCGGTTTTAGCGGCCTTGGCAGCATCTGGTCTTCCAACCGATGCCTTTTCGTTCATTGGCTTTCCTCCGACTAGGTCGAAAGACCGCAAAATATGGTTCGATCGAGTGGCTCAGATCCGTGGAACGATCGTCTTTTTCGAGGCTCCGCATCGCATCCAGGCAACGCTCCACGAACTGCACCGGGTCGTCGGGGATTGCGAGGTCGCCGTCTGCCGTGAGTTAACGAAAATTCACGAGGAATTGGTCAGAGGACCAATTAAATCGGTTACTAAGAGTGTCGGCGAAGGCCGCGGTGAGTATACCGTGGTGGTAAATATTGGTCTAATGACAGAAACTAAGCGGCCTGCTACCGCTGATGCCTCATCTGTTGTGGCCGATGTCGCGGAAATGAGCTCGGCGTCTGGGGTCACCAAGCGGAAGGCGATTAACATCGTGGCCAGGAAACATGGGATAGCGCCCAATAAGGTTTACGAAATTCTCGAAGCGTTTAAGGAATCTGTTTAATGCCCAAATATTACTGGGTGCGGTTCGCTTCGGAGGTCGCCCGCTTGACCGGCCCGAGACGTTCTGTTACTTTACCCGCCGCTTCCCAGCGCGATGTCAAGGGTCCGCACGGCGTTTATGGCCAAGCAACGGCGGCCGGCTCCTAAACCGACGAAGGAACTACCCCAAAAGGGAGAACCTCGTCCGCCGGCCGATGCCCCGCGGCAACGATCAACGTATACCAAGGCGGTCTCGCTGTATGAGCGCGGACTCGCAGCGCTTCAACAGCACGCCTACCCTCAGGCGATTGACCTACTGGAGTCGGTCCTCCGGCAGTATCCCGAGGAACGGGAGCTGCACGAGCGCGTGCGGCTGTACCTCAACATCTGCCAGCGGCAGGCGACGCAGCGCGAAGCGGCGCCCCAGACGGTCGACGAGCGGCTCTACGCCGCCACGCTCTCGATCAACGGCGGGCAGTACGACCAGGCGATCGCGCACCTGCGACTCGTCCGCGACGAGGATCCCGATAACGACCACGCGATTTACATGCTGGCCGTTGCCCACGCGCAGCGTGACGAACACGCGGAAGCCGTCGCCCATCTCGAGCGCGCCATCGCCCTGAACCCCGAGAACCGCGCCCTCGCGCGCACCGATCCCGATTTGGAGCCCCTGCGGGACGATGACGCGTTTCGCGCAGCGCTCGAAGCTCCTCTTGGACCCCGCATCGATCGCCGGCACCCCATCAAAACCCGATCGGCGCGATAATTGACGATACGGGGTCCGGCCCCGTCGCGCCTCGCTTCGACACCATGAACATCCACGTCGTTATCCTCGCGGCAGGCAAGGGCACGCGCATGAAATCCGCGCGGCCCAAGGTTCTTCATCGTGTGGCAGGCCAGCCGATGATCGAGCACGTGCTCGAGTGCGCCGCCGCCATCAATCCTGCCTCCACCATCGTCGTCATCGGCCATCAGGCGAACGCGCTCACGACTGCGCTGGCACGGCATCACAACCTCACGTATGTGGTGCAGGAGCCACAACTCGGAACCGCTCATGCGCTGTTGACAACGGAATCCGCGTTGGCCGGAGCGACAGGCGTGCTGGTCCTCCTGTCCGGTGATGCGCCACTGCTGACGGCAGACACGCTGAAAACACTCGTTGATCGGCACAGATCGTCCGGGGCCGCCGCGACCGTCGTCACCGCCGTGATCGATCACCCGCACGGTTACGGCCGCATCGTCCGTTCCGGCCAGCAGATTGCAAAGATCGTTGAGGAAAAGGACGCCAGCGCCGGCGAGCGGAAGATCCGCGAGATCAACTCGGGGATTTACGCGTTTTCGCTCGATGGATTGTTCGACGCCGTGCGCGGCATCGCCGCGGAGAACGCGCAGCGGGAGTATTACCTTCCCGACCTGGTCGCGATCTACCGGCAGCGCGGGTCGATCGTGGAAACCGTCACCGTCTCGAATCCTGACGAGATTCGAGGCATCAACAGCCGCACCGAGTTGGCGGCAGTGAGCCGAATCGTGCGCGACAAGAAGACTGCGGAGCTGATGGCGTCCGGCGTGACGATTGAGGATCCCGCCACGGCGTACGTCGACACCAGCGTCACAATCGGGACCGACACGATCCTGCATCCGGGCGTGTCGCTCGAAGGGCAGACGCGAATCGGCGCCGGCTGCGAAATCCACAGCGGTGCGCGCATCGTCGACTCGCACATCGGCGACCGCGTGACGATTCTAAACCACTGCGTGATCACGAACGCCACGATCGCCGACGATGTGTCGATTGGACCGTTCGCGCACCTGCGCAATCACGCGGACGTCCGCGCGAAGGCGAAGGTCGGCAACTTCGTCGAGCTGAAAAAGACCGTGCTGGGCGCGGGATCGAAAGCGGGGCACCTGGCGTATCTGGGTGACGCGACGATCGGCGTTGGTGTGAATATCGGCGCCGGCACGATCACGTGCAACTACGACGGCGTCAACAAGAATCAGACGGTGATCGAGGACGGCGCGTTCGTCGGTAGTGATTCGCAGCTCGTGGCGCCGGTCACGATCGGCAAGGGTGCGTACGTCGGCAGCGGATCGACCATCCGCACGAGTGTGCCGCCAGGCGCGCTCGCGGTCAGCACGGCGAAGCAGCGCAATATCGAAGGCTGGGTCGACAAGAAAAAGGGCTCAGGGCTGAAGGTTAAGGGCTAAAAGTATGTGCGGGATCATTGGCTACATCGGTTCGAAGGAAGTCGTGCCCGTACTGATCGAGGGGTTGCGGCGGCTCGAGTATCGCGGCTACGACTCGGCCGGCGTCGCGGTGGTGCGCGACGGAGCGATCGACCTGCGGCGCAGCGCCGGCAAGCTCGCGAACCTCGAACAGGTGATTCGCATCGATCCGATCGCGGGCGACTACGGCATCGGCCATACGCGCTGGGCGACGCATGGGCGGCCGACCGAGGAGAACGCGCATCCGCATCGCGACTGCACCGGGAACATCGTCGTCGTGCACAACGGCATCATCGAGAACTACCTCGATCTGAAGCAGGAGCTGCAGGGCCAGGGACATACGTTCGTCACGGAAACCGATACGGAAATCGTCGCGCACCTCGTCGAGCGCGAGATGAAGGACGACGGCCTCGAGAACGCCGTGCGGCGCGCGCTGCCGTTGATGCGCGGGTTATTCGCGCTGGTGCTGATCTCGGCGGACGACCCTGGCAAGATCGTGACGGTTCGCAACGGCCCGCCGATCGTGGTCGGCCTCGGCGATCACGAGTTCTTTGTGGCGTCGGACATTCCGGCGATTCTCAGCCACACGCGCGACGTCGTGTTCCTCGGCGACGAAGAGATGGCAATTGTCACGCGCACGGGCGTCGAGTTCACTGACTTCTTCGGTCGCCCGATCTCGAAGGCCACGCAGCGCGTCCTCTGGGATCCGATCATGGCGGAGAAGGCGGGCTACAAGCACTTCATGCTCAAGGAAATTTTCGAGCAGCCGACCGCCGCGCGCGAAACCGTTCTCGGACGCGTGTCGCAGGACACGGGTCGAGTGTTCCTCGAAGAGATGACGCTCACTGACGCGCAGCTTGCCTCGGTAGACCGCGTCACGATTCTGGCGTGCGGCACGTCCTGGCATGCAGGGCTGGTGGGGAAGTTCCTCATCGAGCAACTCGCCCGGATTCCGGTGGAGGTCGACTACGGTTCGGAGTACCGCTACCGCCACCCCATCTGCGGCCCGAACACACTCGCGATCGCGATCACGCAGTCCGGTGAAACGGCCGACACGCTGGCAGCGCTGCGCGAGGCGAAGAAGAACGGCGCCCGCAGCATCGCGATCTGTAACGTCGTTGGCAGCATGGCCACTCGCGAGACTGACGGCACCGTGTACACGCACGCGGGTCCCGAAATCGGCGTGGCGTCAACCAAGGCGTTCACCTCACAACTGGTGGCGCTGTATCTCCTCGCGCTGCGGCTCGGGCAGGCGCGCGGCTCGCTCACCACCGACGCATCAAAACCTCACGTTGACGCGC
>JAYVMG010000352.1:0-3306 GCA_043759095.1 Acidobacteriota bacterium
CTCTTCGAGCGCGTCGAGGATCGACCGCTGCGTGACCGGCCCTTCGACATCGATCAAGACCTCGCCGCTGACGCGCGCCAGCGTGCGCAGATGCGCCGGTAGTTCGACGCGAATCATGGCCCGCCTCCGCTGCTGCAACTACGGCGTGGCAAGCGTCTGCACCTCGATCGACAGCACCGCCGGCAGGTCGCGCGCGATCGCCGACCAGTGATCGCCGCCGTCCGCCGACGCGTATACCTGTCCGCCGGTCGTGCCGAAATACACACCGCACGAATCGAGGGTGTCCACCGCCATCGCTTCGCGCAGTACGTTCACGTAGCAATCGCGCTGCGGCAGGCCGTTGGTGAGCGGCTCCCACTCGTTGCCGCCCGTGCGGCTCCGGTACACGCGCAGCTTCCCGTCGGGCGGGAAGTGCTCCGAGTCGCTCTTGATGGGCACGACGTAGACCGTCTCGGGCTCGTGCGCGTGAACATCGATCGGGAATCCGAAATCACTCGGCAGGTTCCCGCTGACTTCGCGCCACGAGTCGCCGCCATCGTCGCTGCGCATGACGTCCCAGTGTTTCTGCATGAACAGGACGTTCGGACGTGAGCGGTGCATGGCAAGGCGATGCACGCAGTGCCCGACGTCCGCAGTTGGGTCGGGAATGTGCGACGAGCGCAGGCCCTGGTTGATCGGCTGCCAGGTCGCCCCGCCGTCGTCGGTCCGGAACGCGCCCGCCGCCGAGATTGCGATGAACATCCGCTCAGGTTTGGTGGGATCGATCACGATGGTGTGCAGGCACATGCCGCCGGCGCCTGGCGCCCAGCGCGAGCCGGAGCCGTGCTCGCGCAACCCCTGGAGTTCCCGCCACGTCTGCCCGCCGTCCACAGTCTTGAACATCGCCGCATCCTCGACGCCGGCGTACACCGTGTCGGGATCAGCGATCGACGGTTCGAGATGCCAGACGCGCTTGAACTCCCACGGGTGCGCCGTGCCGTCGTACCACTGGTGGGCGCCGGGCACGCCGGCGTACTCGAACTTGTTCCCCACCGGCTCCCACGTCTTGCCGCCATCGTCGGATCGCTGAATCAGCTGGCCGAACCAACTGCTGCTCTGCGACGCGTAGAGGCGGTTTGGGTTCGCCGGCGAACCCTTGATATGAAACAGCTCCCAGCCGCCGAACTGCGGCTCGCTGATGGTCCAGGTATCGCGCTTGCCGTCCGCGGTCAGAATGAACGCTCCCTTGCGCGTCCCGACCAGCACTCGTACGCTGCTCATCCGTCACCCCCTGCCAGAGTCTATAGTCTTAGCCGCCCATGGAGATCTATCTCGTCGACGGCACTTACGAACTGTTCCGGCATTTCTACGCTGTCCCGTCGGCGCGCGAGAGCGACGGCCGGGAGGTCGGCGCCGTCCGCGGCGTGCTGACGTCCGTGCTCGGCATGATCAACAACGGCGCCCAGCACATCGGCGTCGCCACCGATCACGTCGTCGAGTCGTTCCGCAACCAACTCTGGCCCGGCTACAAAACCGGCGAGGGGATCGATCCGGATCTGTTTGCGCAGTTCCCGTTACTGGAAGAAGGACTGACGGCGCTGGGCGTCACCACGTGGCCGATGATCGAGTACGAGGCCGACGATGCGCTGGCGGCGGCTGCCGCGGCGGCCGCGCGAGACCTGCGTGTGACACGAGTGCTCATCTGCACGCCCGATAAAGATCTGGCGCAGTGCGTCGTCGGCACGCGCGTGGTGCAGCTGGACCGCCGTACCCGCACCATCCGCGACGAAGCCGGCATCGTCGCGAAGTTTGGCGTGCGGCCGGAATCCATTCCCGACTATCTGGCGCTCGTGGGCGACAACGCGGACGGCTTTCCGGGATTGCAGGGTTGGGGCGCGAAATCCGCGGCGGCGGTGCTTGCGAAGTTCGGCCATCTCGAATCCATTCCCGCGGACTGGCGCACATGGGGCGTCAACGCCACGCGTCCAGGCGCGCTGGCGCAGACGCTCGAGCGCGAGCGTGAGAACGCGTTCCTGTTTCGCGATCTCGCGACGCTGCGCACCGACATTCAATTGTTCGAGTCGGTGGATGAACTGCACTGGCGCGGGCCAACGCCAGCGTTCGCGCCGCTGGCGGCGCGGTTCGATGCCGCAAAGACGACGGAGGTTGATGCGGCGCGCACCAAGTGGCGCAAGATGTAAGCCTTGCGCTACGTCTTCGGCGCGATTCGCTGGTACTCGTCCATCGTATCGATGTCGGTGAACGCACCTTCATCGTCAATCGGAATGTCGCCCACCGCCGACGCGTGCGCGCGCACGATCGGCTTCGCGCCAGTCGTTGGATCCGCAGCGCGCAGCGCAGCAAACACGGATCGATCAATCAGCAGCGGATGCCCATGGCGCTCGCCGGATGTCGGACGCACGATCGGCGCATGCGTGATCTGGTAGCTGTCGATCACCGCGCGGACTGTGGCAGCCGACACCAGCGGCACGTCCACCAGCGTGACGAGCACCGCGGAGACGCCGGGACGATCGATGGCATTCACGCCCGCGAGCATCGACGACAGCTGACCCCGATCGTACTCGCGGTTCACGACGAAGCGCGCCGGCAGCCCGCTTTTCGAAAAATTCTGCGCGATCGCGTCCGCCTCGTGCCCCACCACCACGATCACATCGTCCACGCCGGCGTCGAGAAACGTCCGCACGATGCGGGTGAGGAACGTGTGGCCGTCGCCGGCAGGCAAAGTTGCCTTGGCGCGCCCCATCCGGGACGAACGGCCGGCGGCGAGCACGATGGCGGGGATCACGGACGCCATGTTATAGAATCGCGGCCATGAATTATGCCGGCCTCCACATGCGCTGTCAGCGTTGCGGCGCTGAAATGGAGATGAAGGATCCAGGTGAAGGGACGCCCTGGACGCCCGACCAATTCTGGGTTTGCAATACCTGCGGCCGCCATTTCTGGACGACGTATCCGCCACCCAAGCCGGCGGGCGCGCCCGCAGCCGCCGCAGCTCCCGCAGTCCCCGCCGCCGCACCTGCGCCGGTTCCCGAACCCGCGTCGTAAGTCACGAAATGTCTCTCGATTACGCGCTCGAATATCCCGTCGACGACCCGGACGAAGACGACGATGAAGACGGGGACGAGGATGACGAGGACGAAGACGACGAGGATGAAGACGAGGAAGACGTCGAAACCTGGCAGGTGTCCAAACCGGGACCGTTCCGCTAAAGGTCCGGCCTTGCTTGACTTCGGGCGTTGACCTACCTAGACTGGCCGAGATTTTCAGAGCTCAGCAAACGCTGGACAGACTCTTCGGAACGGGGGG
>JAYVMG010000353.1:0-3303 GCA_043759095.1 Acidobacteriota bacterium
TAAGACACAACCGAAAGCCCAGATGTCGGCGCGCCGATCGACGGCCTTGCCGCGAGCCTGCTCCGGAGACATGTACGCCGCCGTACCGAGAATGATCCCCGCCTGCGTGGCATGCATCGACAGCGTCGGCGAGTTCATCGCATTCGCCCCCGAGCCTCCCGCGGGATCAATGGCCTTCGCGAGGCCGAAATCGAGCACCTTCACGGCACCGTCCGGTCGCACTTTGATGTTCGCCGGCTTGAGATCGCGGTGAATGATGCCCTGCTCGTGCGCCGCTTCGAGCGCCTCCGCAATCTGTCTCGCGATAGGCAACGCCTCGTCGAGCGGGATCGGCCCACGCGCGATCCGCTGCGCGAGGTCCTCGCCCTCGACGAGTTCGAGGACGAGCGCCTTCACGCCATCGGCGTCTTCGATCCCGTAAATGTGCGCGATGTTCGGATGATTCAGCGACGCGAGCACCTGCGCTTCTCGGCTGAACCGCGCAAGGCGATCCGGATCGTTTGCGACGGCTGGCAGCAAGACCTTAATCGCGACGTCACGATTCAGCTTGGTGTCGCGCGCGCGATACACCTCGCCCATACCGCCCACGCCGAGCGGCGCGACGATTTCGTAGGGACCGAGACGGGCGCCGGTTACAAGGGGCATCAGTGTTTTGTCGGCACGAGTCGCTTCAGCTCTTCGTTCCAGTTGAGGACGACGTTCAATTGAAGGGGAGTCGCAAGCAAGTCTTTCCGCGCCGCGTTCGTAATGACCAGGAACCGCCGCCCGTCGAGCGACACGTCGTAATTGCGAACGATGGAGGTCGACAGGTTCGGCACTTGGGCGATGACTGTTGGACTCCCGGCAACGAACGTCGGGGTCAGCTGAACCGGAACGCTCGTGATGTGTCCTGTGGGATCAACAAAGAACAACTCTCGCCCGTCACGCGCCCAGAGGGGCCGCGTGCCCCCGCCTGTCGAGATCTGCCAATGCCCGTTTTCCACGTTCGGATAGGGACGGACGTGGACTTCGTCCTGGCCTGACTCGTTCGACTGATACGCCATCCACTGGCCGTCCGGTGAGACCTCCGCATTCGGTTTGGTGAACGCCGTGTTGATGAGCGGTGCGCCAACGCGACCGCCTGGCATCGCCAGGACGTTCAAGTCGCTGTTGCTCGCGTCACTCACTTCGCGGATCACCAGCGATTTTCCATCAGGTGTGAAGGAGAGCGGAATCTGGCCGCGCGTGCTCGTGGTGAGCCGTTCGACGCCACCGGTCCCATCCGCCAGTTGCACGAAGAGATTCTGCACCGCTCCCGCGCGTGAGGATGCGAACACGATCCGGCGGCTGTCCGGCGTCCAGACCGGGTATTGATCCGTCGCCCGATCGAAGGTCAGCCGCGTCAGCACACGCCGGGCGAAATCCCAAATCCAGATGTCGTTTTCCTGGTCGCGGACGTCCAACGCCACCCGCTGGCCATCAGGCGACAACCGCGGCACCACATAGCTTCGTGGCGGAACACCTATGGGCTCCTCGTGGCCCTGCCGATCGATCCACGCCAAGGTCTGGGCACTCTCGGCCTCGCCCGACACGTAGGCCAGCGAGCCGTCGCGTGAGACGCTGAAGTCCGCGCCGCCTGTGGCTTTCGTCAGCACATGCTCGAGCACTGGAATGCCGTTGCTGCCCACGGTGAGCCCAGCCAGATCGAACGTGATCGCGCGCAGCGTGCCCGCCACGGCGTACACCAGATACCCGGGTGCGACGAAGCGCGCGTCACTCCCGCCCCGAAGGACGGTGTGGTGTACGCCGGTCTTCAGGTCATGTATGGCTATCAGCGCGGTCTCGATCGCGCCGGTGGACAGAATCGTGAACAGCACGCGCTGCCCGCCCGGTAGCAGCTCCGGCCATGCGTACCCCTGCTCGCCGTTCCGAGTGTCCGGCTTGGCAAGCGTCACCACCAGGCCGCCAGCTGCCGGGACGCGAAGGAGGCCACTACTGCCGCCGGTCGCGGAAAAGATGATGGTGTCGTCGGCTCCCCACGTCCCTCCCCGATTCCCGGCCGCGCAGTTCTGACAGATCGTCGCGGCCGGTCCGCCCCGGATCGACACCTTCTTGAGCTCAGCTTGTTGAAAGAATGCGACCCATTCGCCGTCGGGTGAGAAGAACGGCCCTCGCACGCCCACGATGCCGGGGAGTGGCGTCGCGTCGTTCCGATCCAACGCCCGCACGTACAGCTGTGCTTGCGCTCCTGCAACGTAGGCCAGGTGCGTACCATCCGGGGACAGCGCCAGGTCCTGCGTGAATTGGTCGATGGCGAGCGGCGTGGTTGCGGGCAACGTAGCCTGAAGCCGAACCACGGGTCGCGGAGACAGGGCGGGACGCGACAGCAGCCAGACCGCCGCGCCGGACACAATGGCGGCGCCCAGCGCGATCGTCATGCCGATCACGCTCACGTGGTTGCGGGCTGAAGGACGCGCTGGACCGGCTGCGCTCTCCTGCGTTTCGGGATTGGCGATGGCGTCGTCGATTTCGATGCGCGCGACGCCGATGTGCGGCAGCCGCTTCTCCGGCGCTTTCATCAGACATCGCCGCAACAGCCGACCAATTGCAACCGGGGTGTCGGCGGGCAGCGCGGTCCAGATCGGCTCGCGCGTCACCACGGCGGCAATCACGTCGGTGATCGTGTCGCCGTCGAACGCCCGCTGGCCGGAGAGCATCTCGTACACAACGCAGCCGAATGCCCAGATGTCCGCGCGCCGATCGACGGCCTTGCCGCGCGCCTGCTCCGGACTCATGTACGCGGCCGTGCCGAGAATGATCCCGGCCTGCGTCGCGTGCATCGACAGCGTCGGCGAATTTTCCAACCCACCTGACCCACCAGGCCCGTCGAGCGCCTTCGCGAGCCCGAAATCCAGCACCTTCACGGTGCCGTCGGCGCGGACTTTGATGTTGGCGGGTTTCAGGTCGCGATGAATGATGCCCTGCTCGTGCGCGGCTTCAAGCGCTTCTGCGATCTGCTTCGCGATCGGCAGCGCTTCGTCGAGCGGGATCGCTCCGCGCGCGATCCGCTGCGACAGATCGTCGCCCTCGACCAGTTCCATCACCAGCGCGCGCACGTGCGCTCCGCTGGCCGCTACGCTGGCGTAGTGTCCGGCTTCAGCCGGACCTTCTTCGAGCCCGTAAATGGCCGCGATGTTGGGATGATTGAGCGACGCGAGCGTCTGCGCTTCGCGCGTGAACCGAGCCAGCCGATCCGAATCGTTCGCAAACGAGTCAGGCAGCACTTTCAGCGCGACGTCGCGATTGAGCTTCGTATCGCGCGCC
>JAYVMG010000354.1:0-3292 GCA_043759095.1 Acidobacteriota bacterium
GAAAACCTAGAACCCCCAGCGCAGGAGCACCGCTCCCACCGTGAACCCCGCGCCGACCGATGCGAGCAGGACGAGTTGTCCCTTTTTCAGCCGGCCGGAGGCGATCGCATCGTTCAACGCGAGCGGAATCGTCGCGGCGGTGGTGTTGCCGAACCGCTCGATGTTGATGATCACCTTGCTCGGATCGACGCCGAGCTTTTCGGTCGCCGCCTGAATGATGCGGCGGTTCGCCTGGTGCGACACGAACAGATCGATATCGGCCGCGGTCAAGCCGTTGCGCTCCAGCAGCCGCCGCGCGATCTCTTCGGTCTTTCGCACGGCGAACTTGAAGACGGTCTGGCCGTCCTGCTTCACGTAGTGCATCCCCTGCTCGACCGTCTCGCGCGACGCGGGGTGCAGGCTGCCGCCAGCGGGCATGCAGAGCGCTTCCCCGCCGCCGCCGTCGATCTCGTGCTCGAAGTCCAGAATCTGCGGCCCGCCAGGATCCGCGGCGGACACGACCACCGCGCCCGCGCCGTCCCCGAAGATCACGCACGTCGCCCGATCCTTGTAGTCGATGATGCTCGACATGACGTCGGCGCCCACCACCAGCACGTGCTCGTGCGCGCCGCTCGCCACGAACTGGCACGCCGTCGTCAGCGAATAGGTAAATCCCGAGCAGGCGGCGCTCAGGTCGAATCCCCAGGCGTTGTGCGCGCCGATCTTGTGCTGGATCAGGCACGCGGTGCTCGGGAACATCATGTCCGGCGTCACCGTGCCGCAGATCACCATGCCGATGTCGGCCGGCGTCAGCCCGGCATTCGCAATCGCCTTGATCGCCGCTTCCTTCCCCAGGTCTGACGTTGCCACCCCGGGATCGACGATGTGCCGCTCGCGGATGCCGGTCCGCTGCAGAATCCACTCGTCGGTGGTGTCGACCATTTTCTCGAGGTCGGCGTTGGTCAACAGGCGCGGCGGCACGTACGTCGCCAACGACGTGATCGTTGTCGGCCGTCCGCCGATTCGTGGGGCCTTGCGCTCCATCACCACAGTCGTGAGTCCCTTCGTTGTTCAACGGGCGCAACGAGCCCGAAGTAGCCGTAGGCGAGTGACGTCGCCACCCGTCCGCGCGGCGTGCGATCCAGAAAGCCGGCCTGAATCAGGAACGGCTCGTAGATGTCTTCAATCGCGTCTTTCTCTTCGCTGATGGCCGCCGCGATCGTGTTGAGGCCCACCGGGCCGCCACCAAACTTATCGATGATCGTCCGCAGCAGCTTGCGGTCCACCTCGTCGAAGCCGTTTTCATCCACCTGGAGCAGCTTCAACCCGGCGTGGGCCACCTCCAGCGTGATGGTGCCGGCAGCCCGCACCTGCGCGTAGTCGCGCACACGCCGCAGCAGCCGGTTGACGATGCGCGGTGTGCCGCGCGCCCGCCTGGCGATCTCCACCGCGGCCGCGCCATCGATCGGCACATTGAGAATCTTCGCCGATCGGCGAACGATTTCCTCGAGATCCGCCGGCGCGTAGAACTCGAGCCGGTGCGTGATGCCGAAGCGCGAGCGCAGCGGCGACGTCAGCAGCCCGGTCCGCGTGGTCGCCCCGATCAGGGTGAAGCGTTCGAGCGGAATCTTCACCGTCCGCGCGCTCGGCCCCTGGCCGACGACGATATCCACTTCGTAGTCCTCGAGCGCCGGGTACAGGATCTCCTCGACGGCCGGCGACATGCGGTGAATTTCGTCGATGAAGAGCACCTCGTTGGCCGCCAGGTTCGTGACGATACCGACAAGGTCGCCAGGTTTTTCGATGGCGGGTCCCGACGTCGCGCGCACGGGGACGCCCATCTCGTTGCCGATCACGTAGGCGAGCGTCGTCTTGCCGAGTCCGGGCGGTCCGTGGAGTAGCACATGATCCAGCGGCTCCTTGCGCTGCTTGGCCGCGGCAATGGCCACCTGCAGATTTTCGCGGATCCGATCCTGGCCAATGTATTCGTCGAGCAGCCGCGGGCGCAACCCCGCTTCGTATTGCGTGTCTTCGTCACCGCGCACCGCATTCACGAGGCGGTCGTCCGTCACTTGGCCACTTCCCGCAATGCCTGTTTCAAGGCACGCTCGAAGGTGGCGTCGGACGCCGATGGAAACGTCTTGAGCGCAGCGTCAGCGGCTTTCTCGGCGAGCGGCCGATGATACCCCAGGTTCACGAGCGCCGAGACCACATCGTCGCGCAGCACGGGCGCGTCTGACGCCGGCGCGCCGGCGATCGCCGCGGCCACCTGCGCGCGCGGCAACCGATCCTTCAACTCGAGGACGATGCGTTCGGAGGTTTTCTTGCCGACGCCGGGAATCGCGGTAAGGCGCGCCAGATCGCCGCGCTCGATCGCGCGAATGAACTCCTGCGGCTCGATGCCGGAGAGCACGGCCAGCGCCACCTTGGCGCCGATGCCGCTGACGCCGATCAACCGCTCGAAGAGCTCGAGCTCCAGCAGCGTGGCGAACCCGTAGAGCAGGAACGCGTCCTCCCGCACGTGTGTGTGAATGCGCAGTGCGATGGCCGCGCCCGTCTCGCCAAGGCCGTAAAACGTCGAGAGCGGCACGAACACGTCGTACCCGACGCCGTTCACGTCGATGACAATGCGGTTCGGATGCTTTTCAAGGATGGAGCCGCGAAGATGCGCGATCACGATCGTGCGGACTTGGCTCGCCGCGGCGTCACCAGCGCGGTGGCGGGGCGATAGGCTCGCCAACTGGTCGCCGTGCTGCGCGTGGGCTGGGCCGTCACCGCGCCGCGCGCCGGCGGCAAAGTATGCACATGACAGATGGCGACGGCGAGCGCGTCTGCAGCGTCGTGCGGCCGCGGCACCTCGACCAGTCCCAGCAGCAGCTTGATCATGTGCTGCACCTGCGCCTTCTCCGCGCGACCATACCCGACGACGGCGCGCTTGATCTCGGCCGGCGTGTACTCGAACACCGGCACGCCCGCTTCAACGGCGGCCAGCATGGCGACGCCACGGGCGTGCCCGAGTTTCAGCGCGCTACGGGCGTTGACCGAGAAGAAAACGTCTTCGATGGCGACGCATGTCGGACGGCACTCCGCCAGGATCAGCGTCAGCTGACTGTGGATTCGGTGAAGCTTGTCGGGGAACGACGCCTGCGCCGGAGAGCTGATGGCGCCACACACCACAATCGAGTGGCGCGACCCGTCAGTCTCCACGCAACCGTAGCCGGTGCGCTCGGACCCGGGGTCGATGCCGAACACTCTCACGTGAGCGAGGCCTCCATTTCCTGTTCGGAAATATCGAAGTTCGACCAGACGTGCT
>JAYVMG010000355.1:0-3283 GCA_043759095.1 Acidobacteriota bacterium
GCGTGTCCATCTAGTACATCGCCGCGATCAGAATTTTGGTGACGAAGAAATCCATCGCGATGACGGCTACCGATCCGGTCACCACCGCCACCGTCGTCGCCTCGCCAACACCCTTCGTGCCGCCCGTGGTTCGCAGGCCGACGTGACACGCCGTCGTCACGATCACGAACCCGAGGACGAACGGCTTGATGATGCCCATCCACACGTCCTGCGGGTACAGCGCCTGCGTGACCGACGACCAGTAGATCCCCGAGGAGATCTGCAGCTGGTACACCGCGACCAGCCAGCCGCCGAGGATGCCGACAAAGTCGGAGATGATCGTCAGCACCGGCGCCATCAGGAACCCGGCGAGCAGACGCGGCACCACGAGCTTCCGAATGGGATCGGTACCGAGGACACGCAGGGCATTGATCTGATCGGTGACGACCATCGATCCCAGTTCGGCGGCGATGCCCGACCCGACGCGACCCGTCAGCATCAGCGCCGTCAGCACCGGCCCGAGTTCCTTGATCATCGACGCGCTGATCAGCCGGCCCACCACGGCGCGGCCGCCGAACTGATCCAGCGTCAGGCCGCTCTGCAGCGCCAGCGCGGCGCCCGTGAAGAACCCGGTGAGCAGCACGACCGTCAGCGACCCGACGCCAATCACGTCGAACTGCTCGACGATGTCGTGTCCGTACCGCGGTGACGTGAAGACACCGATCACGGCCGCGCGGACAAGGCGCACGTATTCCTGCGCCTCGAGCGCGGCCTTTTTCGCAAAGTCTTCGATCAATGGCACCACGCGGCGGTCACGCCCTCCGCGCGGGGTGCGGCAAGCCCAGAGCCAGTTCGGGATTGCGCAGGCGTTTAATCTGGTCGCGCAGCGAGGCCGCTTTCTCGAAGTCCAGGTTCGCCGCCGCGGACTTCATCTGCGTCTGCAGTTTCTCGAGATGCGCATCGAGCTGCTGCTGGTTGTGGAACCGCTCGGTTCCGTCGATGGTCGCGGCCGGCGTCAGGTCATCGCGCTCGTAGACGCTCGACATCGCCTGATCGATCGCCCGGACGATGGACTGGGGCGTGATGTGGTGCTCGACGTTGTACGCCGACTGGATCGCGCGGCGCCGCGCGGTCTCGCTGATGGCGATCCGCATCGAGTTGGTTTCCTTGTCGGCGTACATGATCACCCGGCCATTGACGTTGCGCGCGGCCCGGCCGGACGTCTGAATCAGCGAGCCCGCCGACCGCAGGAATCCTTCCTTGTCGGCGTCGAGAATCGCGACCAGCGACACTTCCGGCAAGTCGAGCCCCTCCCGGAGCAGGTTGATGCCCACCAGCACGTCGAACTCGCCCCGGCGGAGATCCCGGAGGATCTCGACGCGCTCGAGCGTGTCGATGTCGGAATGCAGGTAGCGGACGCGGACGCCCAGCTCCTGATAGTACTGCGTCAGATCCTCAGCCATCCGCTTGGTCAGTGTCGTCACCAGCACCCGTTCGCCGCTGGCGACGCGGTTGCGAATCTCCTGCAACAGGTCGTCGACCTGACCTTTGACGGGCCGAACGTCAATCGGCGGGTCGATCAGGCCGGTCGGGCGGATGATCTGCTCCACCACCACTCCCTGAGCCTTGGCCATCTCATAGGGCCCAGGGGTTGCGGAGACGAACACGACCTGCTTGACGCGCGCTTCCCACTCCGCAAACGTCAGCGGACGGTTATCCAGCGCCGACGGCAGGCGGAAGCCGTAGGCGACGAGGACTTCTTTGCGCGACCGATCGCCCGCGTACATGCCGCGCACTTGCGGCACCGTTTGGTGGCTCTCGTCGACGACAATCAGCGCGTCGGCCGGCAGGTAGTCCAGCAGCGTCGGCGGCGGCGCGCCCGGCTCGCGGCCCGTCAGGTGACGTGCGTAGTTCTCGATGCCGTGGCAGTAGCCGATCTCCTGAATCATCTCCAGGTCGAACATGGTCCGCTGGTGAATGCGCTGCGCTTCGAGCAGACGGCCTTCCTTCTCGAGATCGCCGCGGCGCTGGATCAGCTCCTCTTTGATCGTTTCGACGGCTTTCTTCGTTCGCTCGCGCGGCGCGACGAAGTGCGACTTCGGATAGACCGCGATCTTGTCGTGCTTGCGCAACGACTTTCCGGTCAGCGGATCGAAGGTGGTCAACGCGTCCACTTCGTCGCCGAACAACTCGATGCGCAAGCCGGACTCCTCGTATGACGGGATCACCTCGATGATGTCGCCGCGAACGCGAAATGTACCGCGTCCAAACTCGGTGTCGTTGCGCTCGTATTGAATCTCGACCAGCTTCCGGAGGATGTCCTCGCGCGTGATCCGCTGGCCGCGCTCGAGCGGCAGCAACATGCCGTAGTACGCCTCGGGCGAACCGAGACCGTAGATGCACGAGACGCTGGCCACGATGATGACGTCGCGCCGCTCGAACAGCGAGCGGGTGGCGGACAGCCGCATCCGATCGATTTCGTCGTTGATCGTCGCTTCCTTGTCGATGTACGAGTCGGTGGCCGGCACGTAGGCCTCCGGCTGGTAGTAGTCGTAGTAGCTGATGAAAAACGAGACGGCGTTGTTGGGGAAGAAGCCGCGGAACTCCTTGTAGAGCTGGGCGGCCAGCGTCTTGTTGTGGGCGAGCACCAGGGTCGGCTTGTTGAGGGCGGCGATGACGTGGGCCGCGGTCATGGTCTTGCCGGTCCCAGTGGCCCCGAGGAGGGTCTGGAACCGCTTGCCGGAGCGAAAGCCCTCAATCAACTCGGCGATCGCCTTTGGCTGATCGCCGGCCGGTTTGAAGTCGCTGACCAAGTCGAACCTGGCGGCCATGCGTCGCACTCCCGGCTGGTTGTGTGGGAAAATAATTGGTAGCGTAAGCGAGGCGGGCGGGCAACGGGTGGTCGGCTCCCCGAAAGTTGGTCCAGCGATTATGGTAGTCCCTCGGACAGCAGTCCAAGGAGGGACTCATGGGCAAGCGACGGAGCGCGGAACAGATCCAGCGCCTACTGCGGGAAGCCAATCGCGACCTGGCCAAGGGGCTGACGGTGGGCGACGTCTGCCGCAAGCTCGGCATCAGCGGCAACACCTACTACCGCTGGCGGCAACTTCACGATCCGGCCGAGGTCGATGATGCGCGCCGCGTTCGCGAACTGCAAATCGAGGTCGAGCGGCTCAAGCTCCTGGTGGCCGAGTTGATGCTCGACAAAGTGATGCTTCAGGACGTCGCTAAAAAAAAGTGGTGACGGCCACCCAGCAGCGAGCGGCGGCGGACTACCTGGCCGCGGGTTACCGGATCTCCGAAC
>JAYVMG010000356.1:0-3280 GCA_043759095.1 Acidobacteriota bacterium
TGTGCACGGGCTCCCCCCGGGGCTCGGCAGCTACGTGCACTGGGATCGCAAACTCGACGGCCGTCTGGCGCAGGCGCTGATGTCGATTCAGGCGATCAAAGCGGTCGGCATCGGCCGCGGACCCGCTGTTGCCGAAGTGCCCGGCTCACGCGTGCATGACGAGATCCTCCCAGGCCCGGACGCCACCGGCGAGGCATCGATCCCGCTTGCGCGACCAACCAACAACGCCGGCGGACTCGAAGGCGGCGTCACCAACGGACAGGATCTCCGCGTCACCGCGTACATGAAACCGATCTCGACGCTGATGAAGCCGCTCCGCTCCGTTGATCTGACGACGATGGAGGTCAGCCCCGCCGCGATCGAACGCAGCGACGTCTGCGCCGTCCCCGCCGCCGCCGTCGTCGGCGAAGCCATGGTCGCGATCGTTCTCGCGGACGCCCTGCTGGAAAAATTCGGCAGCGACTCGATCGAAGAGATCGTGGCGAACTGGAAGGCGTTTCGGGCGCGCACAGAAGCTCGCTTCGAGCGGGATTAGCCACGAAGCCACGAAGAAGAACGCCTTCGTGACCGATCCACATCCCACATGATTAGACCGATCCTGAAATACGGCGACTCCATACTCCACGAGAAGACACGGATCGTGGACGCGATCACGGCTGACATCAATCGCCTGATCGATGACATGATCGAGACGATGTATGCCGCTCCGGGTGTGGGGCTGGCGGCGACGCAGGTCGGCATGCCGCTGCGGGTGTTTGTCGTCGACATTTCGGTGGGACGCGATCCGAACGGGTTGATGATCTTCGTCAATCCCGAGTTCGTCGAACGCGACGGCGTACAGCTGGAAGAAGAAGGCTGCCTGAGCGTGCCGGGATTCAACGCGACGGTGATGCGGCCGATGCGCGCCGTCGTGAAGGGACTCGATCGCCACGGCGAACCGCAGCAGATCGAGGGCACCGGACTGCTCGCCCGCGCGTTTCAGCACGAGATGGATCACCTCGACGGCACGCTGTTCGTCGACCGTCTGCGCGGCATCAAGCGCGACCTGATCGTGCGGAAAATCCACAAGCTGACCCGCGCGGGTCACTGGTGAATCCGCCGCTTCGCATCGTGTTCTTCGGCACGCCGGAGTTCGCAGTACCGACCCTCGACGCATTGCTCACCTCCCGGCACACCGTCGTCGGCGTCGTCACACAACCCGATCGGCCCCGCGGCCGCGGCCAGAAGATGTCCGACGCGCCCGTGAAAGCACGCGCGGTCTCGGCAGGCTTGCCCGTGCTGCAACCTGAGCGCATGAAGGACCCCGCGTTTCTCGAGAGCCTGGCCGCTCTCCACGCGGATCTCGGCGTTGTCGCGGCGTACGGGCGGATCCTGACGGACGTCCTTCTCGCCACGCCTCGTCTCGGCATGATCAACGTGCACGCGTCACTGCTGCCCCGCTACCGCGGCGCGGCCCCCGTGCATCGCGCGGTGATCGCCGGCGAGCTCGAGACAGGCGTGACGATCATGCGCGTGGTGAAGGCGCTCGATGCAGGTCCGATGATCGCCACCGTCCGCGTCGTCATCGGACCTGACGAGACGAGCGCCGAGTTGGAGCGCGAACTGGCGCGGCACGGCGCGGCCCTGCTGGCGAAGGTGGTCGACGAGCTTGCCCGGGGCGGCGTGCAGGACGTCCCGCAGGACGAGTCCGAGGTGACCTACGCGCATCGGGTTACAAAAGACGATGGCGTGATCGACTGGAACTGGCCGGCGGCGCGCGTACACAACCTGATCCGCGGCCTGCACCCGTGGCCGCACGCGTTCAGCTTCGTTCAGGGAAAGCGGATCATCCTGCGGCGGTCGGCGATCGCGACTCACGAAGTAGCGCAGGCCCTCTTGGGCCTGCCCGGCACGACTATCGAAGCCGACGGCGACCGCCTGATCATCGCCACCGGCGACGGCCTGCTGCGCATCGTCGAGATCCAAGCCGAAGGCAAACGGCCGATGAACGTGCGCGACTTCCTGGCCGGCCATCGGCTGACGCCGGGCGATCGCTTCGCACCCGCACCATGATCGCGCGAGCCCGTGTCGCGGCGTACGACATCCTCTGCGCCGTCTCCGCCGGCACGAGCGATCTACCGACGGCCCTCGCGCACGCCCGCGCCAGCCTGCCCGACGAACGCGACCGCGCGCTGGCCGCCGAGATCACAGCAGGCGTCCAGCGGTGGCGAGCGACGCTCGATCACCTCATCGTCCAGTTCTCGAAGCGCAAGATCGATCGCCTCGATCCGGAGATCGTCGAGATCCTCCGCCTCAGCGCGTATCAACTGCTCCACCTGACACGCGTACCCGCGGCTGCGGTCGTGGACGATGCGGTTGATCTGACGAAGAAGGCGGGAAAGCGAAGCGCAAGCGGGTTCGTCAACGCCGTGCTGCGCACGATCGCGCGCACGCGATCATCGTTGCCGCTGCCGTCGCGCCCGGCTGATCCCGCCGACCGCGAGGCGGCGCTCGATTACCTCAGCATCACGCTGTCGCATCCGCGCTGGCTCTCCGAGCGCTGGCTTGAACGCTTGGGCCTCGACACCGCCGAAGCGTGGATGCAGTTCAACAACACACCCGGCTCCGTCACGCTGCGTGCCAACCGCCTCCAGCTGACGCGCGAGGCGCTCGTGGAACGGCTCGCAGCGGACGAGGTGCGGGTGCACGCGACGACCTATGCACCGGACGGCCTCGTGGTGGACGAAGGACACCCGTTACGAGGCAACGGTCAGGAGCGCGGACTGTTCGTCGTGCAGGACGAAGCGTCGCAGCTGGTCACACTGCTCGCTGGCGATCGGCCGATGACGCGCGTCCTCGACACATGCGCATCACCCGGCGGTAAGACGACGGCGATCGCTGCGCTGATGGACGGCCGCGGCCTGCTGGTCGCCTGCGATGTACGCGACCGCCGCGTCGATCTCCTTCGCCGGACGGTGGCGGCCAGCGGCGCGGGCAACGTGCGGATCGTCCAGGCCGACCTGCTGAAACCCCTGCCCTTCGGATCCGGCTTCGAGTGTGTGCTGGTGGACGCGCCCTGCTCCGGCCTCGGCACGCTACGCCGCGATCCCGACATCCGCTGGCGCCGGCGCGAAAGCGATCTCGCACCACTCGCCGCCGCCGAATTAATGATGGTCCAGCACGCGGCGGAAATGGTGGCGCCAGGCGGACGCCTCGTCTACGCGACCTGCTCGAGTGAGCCGGAGGAGAACGAGGGCATCGCCGCCGCATTTCTCGCGACCACGCCGGGCTTCACCGCACT
>JAYVMG010000357.1:0-3270 GCA_043759095.1 Acidobacteriota bacterium
GGCGGCGACTACGGCGCCAGCCTCAACGCACAAGTCTGCCTCGCCGGGCCGGAGGCGCGGAAGTGGGTCCTCGGCAAACTCGTCGAATTGATCGACAGCGTGCGCCTCGACTATCTGAAATGGGACAATAATTTCTGGCTCAACTGCAATCGCAGCGGCCATGGGCATGGCCCGGCTGACGGCAGCATGGCGCACGTGCAGGCGCTCTACAGCATCTTCGACGAGTTGCGCCAGCGCTATCCCGATCTGCTGATCGAGAACGTCTCGGGAGGAGGGTCGCGTCTCGACTTCGGGATGATGGCGTACACCGACGCGGCGTGGATGGACGACCGCACGTCTCCGGCGTCGCATGTGCGGCACAATCTCGAAGGCCTGACGTTCGCGTTTCCGCCGGCGTATCTGTTGTCGTTTCTGATCGACGGCGACGGTGAGCCAATTGCGGGTGCGGCGGACCTGCCGCTACTGACGCGGAGCCGCACGGCGGGTATCTTCGGCCTCACCTACCGGACGGATCTGCTGGACGAGGGCACGGCCGCGTTGCTGAAACAGGAAATCGCGCAGTACAAGACCTACCGCGACATCATCACGCAGTCCGATGCGACGCTGCTGAGCCGTCAGGCGCCGGTCGACGGCGGTGGCTGGGACGTGCTCCAGGAAGTGGCCGATGGCGCCCGGAGCGCACTGATCTTCGCGTTCAAGGGAGACGATCAAGCCGGACGAACGATCGTGCGTCCGCTGGGCCTGCTCCCGGACGCGACCTACAACGTGCAGTCGATCGATGTCGGCCCCCTCGGCGCGTCACGCGGCGACGCACTGATGCAGGACGGGATCGAGGTGATCCAGGGCAGCGGCTCGCGCGCCCATATCCTGATTCTGACCGCACGCTAGCTACTTACACCCCGGCGTCACTGACCGCGGCCGCCGCGTATTCCACTTCTCCACAATGCGCTTCAGTTCCTTGATCGGCTCCGGGTTGTCGTCGACCTGTAGCCGCAGGACCGTGTCGTTGTGCAGCCAGACGCCGCAGTCCTTCTTCACGATCACGAGCGCTGCCGACTGCTGGCCACGTGTGTCGCCGCCGCCGGCCTGACCGCCTTCGAGCGCCGCCACGAGGCGCTGTGACAGATGACCCGAGGTGTGCTCGAACGCCTCGATCATGTTGTTCACCACCGCCGGACCGGCGAGGATGTTGCCCTGCGCAGTCGCGAACTTCCCGCTTCTGTGCCCGGCCCACTCGGTCGCCTTCGGACCGGTGAAGGCGGCGTACTCGCCCTTGAGATTCATGACGGCGAACTGTCGTCCCTGCTTGGTCCAGTCGCCCGGCAGCGGATCCGGATCCTGTTCCCAGATCTGCCTGACGATCGCCTCCGGCGCCAGACCCTTGCGCAGCAGGTCGAGTGCTTTCTGACCGTAGCCGACGTCGAC
This sequence comes from Acidobacteriota bacterium, assembly GCA_043759095.1. Taxonomy (GTDB): domain Bacteria; phylum Acidobacteriota; class Vicinamibacteria; order Vicinamibacterales; family CAVVIG01; genus CAVQFC01. The sequence goes on from JAYVMG010000357.1 coordinate 1,426, forward strand.
GATCGCCTGCGTTGCGGCGACGCCCACGCTGGCGTCCGCCCACAGCACGCCGTTCCCGACCGAAAACACGCGCGACTGCACCGCCCCGCCGATTTCGTCAGTCGCGGGATCGAACCCGAGGATCGAAAACGTTCCCGTCTCCCACAGCGTCGGCTCTGGCTGCACGGCCGCGCGCGGCAGAAACCCCATTGCGACCACCAGTATCGTCGCCGCGAATACCACCGACGCACTTCGAGTTCTCAGTTCTAACTTCTGAGTTCTAAGTTTCAACATGACCCTCCCCAGACACTCAACACCGCTTCCACGGTCTTGGGTTTGATCTCGACCACGGCGTACCGCTCGTGATCCCAGCCTGAAAACTGCGCAACCCAGAACAGCCGCTTCGCGACGCGCAGTGCCCCGAGCGGCAGCATGTAACTCGCACCCGCCCGATCACAGCCGAGGAGATCGACGCCCATCTCCAGCGCCTGCACGTGATCACCGTCACGCGAGAACCAGCCTGTCCCGAATGCCAGCGCGGCGCATTGATCGGCGCGCTGGCCGAGTTGCCGGTACCGGCGGGACGCTTCGACGTAGTAGATGCGCGGGTGTTCGCCGACGGCGTAGATCGCTTCGATGTCCGGCACGCGGCCTTCGCGCGCGCGTCGCGAGACCGGATGCCCGTGCTGATCGGCCAACACGCGCTCCGCGGCATTGAACGCGTCCAGCAACGCCGGCGTCAACACGCGCACATCGTCTGATGACGGCGACAACGCGGCGATCCGCTCGACGGGCTGCGCCGGCGACACAGCAAGACCATCCTTCGGATAGGGCTGTTCAGTGCGCGGCGGTGCGGCCGTGGGCGGCCGATAATCAGAGCGCAACGCCACCTGTCGCACGCAGTGCGCGTCGACCCAGTCGAGTTGCGTGACGCGCAGCGTTTGCGGCTCACCGGCAATCCAGGCCTGCCAACGTTCGAGGACTGTGGTCGGGCCCCACCAGCGCGACGGCACGTCGCTGACCCGGATCGGCACGGTCACATCGACATTGGGCGCGGGCCAGCCGTTGCTCCACCGCTTGCCGTCAAACGCGCCGAACGGGACGATGATGCCGTCGCGGCGGAGGATGCCGATGCCGAACGCACCCGGCGCATCCGCGGCGCCACGCATGGCTCCGCATGCCAGCATCGCGGCCCCGATCGCCACCGCCCGCAGGGTGTTCTTCGTCACAGAGGCGCAGTATAAAAGAAAGAGCCCGGGACATCTCTGCCACGGACCCTTGCCTACTGCTGGCCGGCCGTCGTTGCCGTCTTCGGCGGGTCGATGCTGAACGTCAGCCCGGTGAACATCATCTCTTCCCAGGTCTGATCGCCCCACCAGACGTCCTTGGTCGGGTCCGGGTTCGACTTGTTGGCCTTCGAGTTGTCGTACCACGCGGTCGCGTGAATCTTGGTCCCCTTCGGAAACTTCAGCGGCTGCTTGAACACGTAATCGGTCTGCCAGTTGAAGTCGTACTTCGGCACGTTGAGGATCGTCTCGGTCCGGCCGTCCGGATACGTGGCCTCGTACGTCCAACGCACCCCGCGCACGTGCGTATGCGGCAGCATGCTCCACATCGTCACGTTCTGACCCAGCGTCATCTCGGCGTCGACCTTGAAATCGCTCGCACCGGCAGGAATGTGCAGGCCGCCGTTGATAAGCTGTCCGAAGCGCACTTCGGTCTGCGGCTTGGCTTTCGCAAACGTCACACCGACGCGGGTCCGGTCGGTCGTCGGTCTGCCGGTCGCGGTGTAGTGCATCTGGAAAATCAGCGTCGTACCGGCCGGCAGCTTCATCGCCGTGCCATCCTGATAGACGCGCGCGAACT
>JAYVMG010000358.1:0-8723 GCA_043759095.1 Acidobacteriota bacterium
ATGATGAACCAATATGGCGGATGGATGGGTGGATGGGCAGGCGGAGGGATGTGGCTCTGGACAGTGATCGGCGTCTTGGTGCTGGTCCTGCTCGTCGTCGCGATCAGCAAGCTGTCCAACAAGTAGTCGTCCTCGACGATCGCGTCGCTCAACCCGCGAGCGTGCAGCCGTATCCGACTCGCCCCAATGGCTCCACATGACTGGCACCCCGCCCAACACGATTGCCATCACGGTCATCATCTTGGGCTGATCTGTTCATCGCTGCCGCAGGCACGTCGGCCCGCACGGTGCCTGCGGTGTCGGGCCGAAGCGCGAAAGCATGAAGAGAGATGAGCTGCGCGCATCTTCAACAAGAGAATTCTGCGATGAACAAAGGCGTCATGCGAGTTCTACTCACGACCGTAGTTGTTCTGTTCGCCGGTTGTTCGCGGCCTGCGGGCGTCAATCAGGAGCGAACACCCAACAGCCAGGGGGCTTCTGCGGCCGCCGCTCCGTGACCTGGATTGAGTTCGCCGATCAGCATTCCGAATTTCGGATTCGTCGCGCCGAAGGCAGTGGATTGCGAACGGCCTCACAAGCTGTATCGGGAGTCGCGAGTGGTCGATCCAGCGGTTATCCGCGACTCGCGCGACGCGGAGACGAATTGGTCTTCGCGTGGGTCGAAAGCGGAGAGAAGCCACAGGTTCGGACAGCCGTGGCGCAACTCGCGCCGATCTCACGCTCCCGCCAGTAGAGAGTCCGCACGGTTGGCGGTCCTACGCTCTTCAACGTAGGGGAAGTTGCATATGCTGATCCAACCGATCGATATCTTCGTCTACGCCTGGCTTGTCGTGGCGGTGTTCTCGGCCGCGTACGTGGCATGGGATCAGTTCCACGGTAATCCCGAGCCCTTGGTGATGAAATGGGGCTTCGTCCTGGTGACCTTGTACATGGGGCCAATCGGGCTATTGCTGTACGTAATGGCCGACAAGGAGCCCAAGCCGGGAGCACACGAAGCGTTCATCAAGCCGTTATGGAAACAAGGGGTTGGCTCGACGGTGCACTGCGTCGCTGGGGATGCCACGGGCATCATCGTGGCGGCCGTCACCGTGGCCCTCGTTGGTCTGCCCATGTGGCTGGACCTGATCATCGAGTACGCCGCCGGCTTTCTCTTCGGCCTGCTGATCTTTCAGGCGCTGTTCATGCGCAAGACGATGGGCGGCAGCTACGGCGAAAACGTGGCGCGCAGCTTCCTGCCCGAGCTGATCTCGATGAACTGCATGATGGGCGGCATGGCCCCCGTCATGGTGCTGCTGATGATGGGCCGCGATATGCGCGCCATGTGGCCAGGCGAGCCGTTGTTCTGGATGGTGATGTCGCTCGGTGTCATCGCCGGTTTTGCAATCGCCTACCCGGTCAACGTCTGGATGGTCTCGCAGGGCATTAAACACGGCTTGATGACCGAACGCGGCGCGACGAAAAAGAGCGGCTCGATGGCGGGCATGGACCACTCGACGATGAAGATGCCGAAGTCGTCCGGCCAGTCGGCGAAGGAGGGCAAGGCAGACAGCAAGGCTCACGCAAAGGTGACACCTGCTGGCGGGAAGAGCGAAGCCCATGACATGGCGAACATGCCCATGCGTGACGGAGAGGACATGCGTACCGACGTGACCCGGGCGCAACTTGTTGCGATCACGCTCTTCACGTTGCTCATGCTCGCGGCCGGCATGACGTTGCCCGGCGCCTTCGTCAATCTGCGGCTGAGCGCGCACGACGTCCGGGGCGCGATCATGCCGCCCGGCATGATCATGACGCAGGAGACGCCCGCGGCGGCGATGCTCGACATGGCCGCCGTCGATCCGCGCGACGTGACCGCGTCCTATGGGCTCGACAAGCAAGGCGCGCAAGTGCTTGCGCCGCGCATTGAAGACGGCGTGAAGGTGTTCGACCTGGAGACCTCCGTGATCCGGTGGCAGATTCTGCCGACCGTGTCCGTCAACGCCTACGCGTTCAATGGCCAGGTTCCTGGGCCAACACTGCGCTTCCGGAAGGGTGACCGGGTGCGAATCAACGTCACTAACCGGCTCCCCGACACGACGACAGTTCACTGGCACGGCTTGATCCTGCCGAATGTCATGGACGGTCCCGCGAACATCACGCAGAAACCAATCGAACGCGGGAATGTGTATCGCTACGAATTCACGGCGGTGCAGGCGGGCTCGTTCTTCTACCATTCGCACGACCATGTGGACCGTCAGCAGGCGTTGGGGCTGTACGGCGCGATGATCATCGATCCGTCACAGCCCGCGGACGAGATCGTCGCCGACCACGAATACACTATCCAGCTCCAGGAGTGGTTGATCCGCGAAGGGCTGACGTATCCGGCGATGCCGATGGACGGCGGTCAACCGAACTACTTCACGATCAACGGACGCGCGTTCCCATCGACCGACATGATCAAGATGAAGGTAGGAGAAACGCTGAAGGTGCGTTTCATCGGTTCAAACAACGGGTTCATCCACCCGATGCACATCCATGGTGGCCCCTTCGTCGTCGTCGCGCGCCACGGCGAAACGCTCACGCCTGCGCAACGCATCAAGGCCGACACTGTCAACGTCGGCCCGGGCCAGCGCTACGACGTGGTCTGGACGGCACTCAAGCCAGGCAAGTGGATGATCCACTGCCACATCTCGCACCACACGACCAACAACAACACCGAGCAGGATGGAGGCGGCGGGCTGATGATGCACATCGAGGTGGAAGGCGATCCGACAACCTGAAATCAGAACTCCACCTGCCAGCCCAATCGGATAGTCCAGCGCCGCTGTAGTTGCGGACCATCCAAGCGTTGCACGAGTGGCAGCTCCGCTTGGATGTGAAAGTGCTGTCCCTTCAGAACGCCGTTCTCCGGGTGAGCGGTGAGTCCCAACAACGCGCTGAAGCGCGTCCCGCCTTGTGCGTTCGGGTCCTTTGTCGGTTCATCGGTCGGATCAAGGAGAGAATCCGACCCGCGCATGTTCTCCCAGATCTCGCCGCGGGCGCCACCAGAGACGCTCACCGAATGCGGGAGTTGTCGCGTGATCGAAGCGCCCAACTGGTAACGGTTGCCGAGCCTGTAGCCGTTGTCGTTCAGACCGCGCCGGACAGTCGATCCGAAATCGACCGCCCAACCCCATGGCAATACTTGTCCGAGATACGTGACGCCTGACAGCACTGAGAATGTCCCCGATCCGATCTGCATCGGGTACTCGAGCCGCATGCCGCTCATCGCTGCGTCGATAGAACCGGAAGGCAGGCCGACCCCGCCACTCAAGAGCACCCACTGCCTGGGCTCGGCTGTTTCATACGCGGCGTACATGCCGCGCACTTCGATGTCGCCGATGCCCTCCGTCCGCTCGGCGAAGCGTGCGCCATCGGCCGTGATGTGATTCATCTCCTTACGCACGTAGGGAAGCAAGGCCATCAGGGTGATTTTATCGGTCGGCGCATACATGACCATCGCCATGTGCATTCGCATCGTCATGTCGGTGGGCGCCGCGAAGTACCGTTGAAGAATGCTCGCGTCGCTGACGCTGCCGGTCCCGCCAAGATTGCCGTCCATCTTCTCGAACATGAACTGATAGCCGATCATCCACTTTCCCGCCTGACCGGTCATGATGTCGAATGGCACGAGGCCGGGAGCGCCCATCATTTCAGTCATGCTCCCCGCCTGCCTCGCACCCTGCGACGCCCCGGCGGGTTTCATGCCGGGCATCGGTGCTTCATCTATCCCAACCTTCGCCTCGGGAGGCGGGGGCGCGGTCGCCTGAGATCGCGCCGCAGAAGGAACGCCCAGTAGTGCCACGGCGAAGACCGCACGCATCAGTAGTGTCGTACTCGTTGTCTGTTTCATGTGTGACGGTTTCTGACGCGCGGCCACGCGGGACGTCATGGCGACACATCCGCAGGTCACGTGCGACAGAGTCTCTGGCAGTGCACGCTGCATCCGGACCCTGAAGCGTCTCACGCACAACGCCTACGGCGCTGTCCACAATCGAACACGCAACCCTGGGAATCTGCGCTGTAGACCGAATACAGGTGAAAACGGTTGACGATCCAGATGCCGATCCGAAGAAACACGCTGAAGAAGAAGGTCGGAGAGGAGCAGGGACAGTTTCAGTGACGTTCAGTCCACGAAAGGCGTGCCCCTCGCGGCCACGCGCGACGGGAACTCCTTGGAGACCCTGAGAAAACGAACCTACGGACGGCTTCGAGGCCAGATACTAAGTACCCAGACGGCCAGCACCAGAATGATGAGGCCAATCAGGATCGGAGCGTCCCATTCGTGCAGCGGCCCGAACAGACCCAAAAGCGGCTGCCGCATCATTCACTTCGCGGTCAGCTTAACCTTCTTGGTGCCCAATGTCTGTCCATTGCGCGCCGCCGTGATCGTCACGTCCCAGTCGCCTGACATGCCGACCGTGCCGCTGCCCTTGTAGACGCCGGTGCCAGCCGATGTCAGCTGGACGGCATCCGTCTTCATCGAGGGCATCGCCGGCATGGAGAACGCAAGAGATACGACGGCATCAGTGATCGGTTTGCCCGCGACATCCTTCAACGTAACTTCGAAATCGTTCTTGCCGCTGCGCGGTGGCGCCGGGTCAGTGCGCACTGTGAACACCACGGCAGCGGCTGACGCCGTCTGCGATCCGGCGTCGGCGGCGGCCCCCGCTGCCTTGTCCCCCTGCATCTTCGAATGGTCCATCCCGGCCATTTTGGCTGGTTCTGCGGCCGTCGCTTTCTGCGGTGCCGCCGTCATCTTCGAGTGATCCATGGCGCCGGCAGGCGCGGCCGCCTTGGCTCCCTTCGCCGCCGCGCCAGACCCAGACGCCGGCGCCGCCTTGGCCGCGGCCATCTTGGAGTGATCCACGCCGGCCATCTGCCCGGCAGCGGGTGCCGACGCTGACTGCCTCGCGGGCGCCGCTCGCGTCATCGACATTTTGGAGTGATCCATCCCGGCCATCGCGACGCCGCCACCAGCACCGGCGGGCGGCGAGGGGGATCCCGGCGGCATGACCGGCGTGCCTGGCGCCATCTGCATCTTCGAATGGTCCATGCCGGGCATGTTGCTCATCGCACCGCCAGCCTCGTCGCTCAGAGCGACGCAGTCGACGAGCTGGCGCTTGATCTGTGCGAAGACGCTCTGCAAGTCCCCGATTGTCGCGCGCAGCTTCGACGCATCGTTGGTCTGCCGCGCGTCCTCGATGCGGGCGTTGATGACGTCGATCGTCCGCGTGACGCCTTCGGAGTTCTGGGCGCACATGGCGGCGCCACCGCCCATTCCCGGCGCCGTCCCGGCCATCTGACCCGGCTGCTGCGCCCATGCGGCGGTCACGGTCAGCGACACTGTCGCCGCCGCGATCGCCGTCGTCACGCGATTGATAGACATGACTGCGTCCTCATTCCTTTACTGTCGGCGCGTCCCGCCGGGGCCCATGCCGCTGATCGGCATCGACGTCCCCGCGCCGGTCATAGGCTCGCCGACCCGTGTCGGCGCATCCAGCCCACCTTCGAGCAACCGGCCCTGGAGTTGCACCGACGCCATCCACGCGCTTTCCGCGGCCTGGATGTACTCGTCGGTGACCTGGAACAGCGTGCGCTGCGCGACGAGCACCTGCGGGTACGCGGCGGCCATCTCGCGATAGCGCGCCAGATACAGGCGGTACGATTCTTCGGCGCGCGGCACGATTTCGTTCTTGTAGGTCTCAGCGTTCCGCAGGTTCGTCAAGTACTCATCGAACACGTCAGCGGCGCGCGCCCGCAGCGTCAGTTCGACGCGCGTCAGCTCCTTCTGGATCCGGCCCAGTTGGGCGCGGCTTTCGGCGATCGCTCCCTGATTACGGTTGAACAGCGGAATGGTGAAGCCCACATCAACACCCGCCTCCCAGCCAACCGGACGGAGGTTCGCTTCCAGAAGCTCCCGGTTGTACTGACCGGATGCGCGCAGAATGAGATCGGGCACCGGCTCGCGCCGGGCGCGAGACAGCGCGGCCTGGGCGCGTTCGATCGCCGCTCGGGTCGCGTTCAGCTCCGGACTCTGCGCCAGGATCTCCTGAATAATCACGTCGCGCTGCAGTTCCGGAATGGGCACGTCGATCGACCCGTCGAGAGGCCGCGGCGTCAACGATGGGTCGCCGCTCAAGGCGGCGAGGCGGTGCCACACGCGATAGCGATCGTTCTGCGCGGTGTCGAGCGCCACCTGAAGCTGCCGGGCCTCGATTTCAGCGGTCAGCACGTCGGGGCGATCCGCCGCCCCGGTGTTGAACAACTGCCGCGTGACCGTGACCGCTTCCGCTCCGAGCGCGGCGAGGTTCTGCCGCACAGCGACCCGACGTTCCGCAGCCAGCGCGGCGTAGTACAGAATCCGGACGTCCGTCAGGATCCGCTGCCGTTGCACGTCGCGCAAGGCTTCGGCCTGCGTCGCTTCGCGGTTGAAGATCTGCCGGCTGAGACCAAGCTTGCCGCCGAGCGGGATCGTCTGCTCGACGAACAGGCCGTGTTCGCCGCCGCGGATCACCGGACCGCCGCTGATCTCCGAGCCGGTGTAGCCGACGGTAGGATTGGGAAGGAGCCCCGCTTGTTTCGCGCGCCCGCGAGCCGCCTCGATTTCAGAGGCGGCTTGCGGCAGCGTGGGATTGTTCTCGAGCGCCATGCGCTCGAGGTCGGCGAGCGTGAGGGCCGGTCGCGTCTGCGCGGCAGGCGTGGTGAGCCGGTCCTGGCCCATTGCGCCTGCCGACGCGGCAAGCCAGATTGAGGTGATGGCCACGATCATCGCCGGACCGCGCATCAACCCCTCGCCTTCCGCTGCTGTTCGGCTTTCAGCTCCGCGATTTTGTCGAACATCTCCGGCGTGAGGACCCGCACGATCGTCATCATCCCCAAGGTGCTGCCGCTCCATCCCGGCCGCAGTCCGTAGGTCTCCGGCTTGGCGACGGCTTCGTCCATCACCATGAACATGTCCTGCGGGTAGCCCGGAAACATGTTCTCGTTCGGTGCGCCGCGCTGCGGCCGCCCCATCGTCGGTTGCTGCACGCCGAGCGGCATGTTGGCCACCGCACGGTCAGCTTCAGCACCCGGTCCGATGGTTCGGCCGAATGCCGGTCCGGCGTTCTCGCTCAACGCGCGGCCAGTCACAATCCCCATTCCGCTGGTCATCCCGCCGGGGGTCATCCCGCCGCCGGACATCATCGGCCCGACCATCGACGCCATCTGGTTCATCATGTGATGCGGCAGATGACAATGGAAATGCCAGTCGCCGGGATTGTGTGCGACGAATTCGATGTCGCGGGCCTGGGCGACGCCGACGAGGACCGTATTACCCGGCTCTTCGGCGGCCGTCCGATACCGGCCGCCTTCGCTGCCCGTCACCGCGAATTGATGCCCGTGCAGGTGAATCGGATGGTGATCCATGCCGAGGTTCACGATCCTGATGCGGACGCGCTCGCCAATCTTGCAGAGCAGCGGAGTCGTCGCCGGACCGGCTTTGCCGTTGAAGGTCAGCCAGTTGAACTCCATCGCCAGCGTGTTCGGGATCGTATTGTTCGGCAGGATCGCCCATTCCTGCAGCACGATCGCGTAGTCGCGATCGACGCGCGGGGCGTGCGCGCGCCTGGGATGGATGATGAAGAGGCCAATCATCCCCATCATCTCCTGCATCGCCATGTGCGAATGGTAGAAGAATGTCCCGTTCTGCTGCACCGTGAATTCGTAGACGAACTTGCCGCCGGGCTCGATCAAATCCTGAGTCAGGCCGGGGCTCCCGTCCATGCCATTCGGGACCTCGAGCCCGTGCCAGTGCATCGTGAACCCTTCCGGCAGACGGTTCTCCACGATCAACCGCAAATGATCGCCTTCGTTGACCTGAATCGTGGGTCCGGGCACGCTGCCGTTGAATCCCCACGCATCGACCACGCGGCCAGGGACGAACTCGGTACGAACATGTTCCGCGGCGATCTCGAAGACCTTGACGCCGTCTTCCAGACGCCACGGCATGTCCGGCGCGTCTGGAGTCACGACGGGTACGACACCTGGCCCGAGCTTCTCGGGCGGCACGGGACCGGCTGGCGGCAGGGCGCGAGGTGCGACCTGCCGTGGCGCCGGATGCTCGTGCTGCGCGTAGGCGCTCGTCGCCGTTGCCGCGCCGGCGGCCGTCACGAGACCGCGCAGGAAGTTTCTGCGTTTCGAATTCACGTGCGGGTAATCTCCCTCAGCCTTTGTGTTTATGGTCCGCCGCGGTCGCTGCCGGTTTCACCGGAGCGGCTGCGCCGATTTTGATCGACTCGGCTTCGGTCTTGCCCTTGGGCATTTCGACAGCGACACGGTCGCCGACCTTCAAGTCCTTCAGGGCGGACACCTTCCCCATCTTGTCGATCTCCGTGTGATCGGCCACGGTGAATGTCATCAGTTTGTCACCCTTGGTCGTGGGCTGGATGGTGACGGACTGGCCGGCGATCTGGGTGACCGTGCCGCGAACGTGTACGGCGTCGCCGTGCGCGAAGGCGCTGGCGGCACCCATGATCAGAAAAGCCACAGCGAATCCAATTACACGTTTCATACATCCTCCTCAGTTCATCTTGTGACGCGGTGATCTGGTGGTCGGTTTCGGCTCGTCGGGTGGCGCGGCGGCGCCATTCAGAAATTCCTGTTCCTGTCGCTCCTCTTCGTACTCGTCGGGCCCCTTCGGGTTGAGCCGCTGCATTTCCTTC
>JAYVMG010000359.1:0-21122 GCA_043759095.1 Acidobacteriota bacterium
TGATCCATTTGAGCTTCCGCCTCAGGCGCGTGGCGCTGCAGAGCGCGATTGGCGGCATGCTGCTGAGTGGTGTGGCGATGGCGTTCGCGGTCGTCGGTCTGCTGTCTCCCGTCGCGGGAGCCGTGGTGCAGGAGGCGATCGATCTCGTGGCGGTGCTCAACGCGCTGCGGACGGCCCGCCGGCCGTCCGCTCTGACCGATTTTCAATCCTGAACGCGAACCGAAGCATGATGTACCGGCCAACAGGCGCCGGGGCTCACGCAGTCAATCAAGTCCCGCCTGCATCGCGCACGTGACCGGCTGCAGCATCGATTGACGTCTACGGTTTGGGCCTCAGCGTGCGCAGCTTCGCGAAGATGCCGTCGTTGACCGAGGCGACGATCCGCTTCGCCAGCGCCGCGGAATCACGGCCGGTAAAGATCTGGTGATCCACCACGATCTGCAGCGCCATCATGCGTTCCGCCATGTCGTCGTCTTCGATCCCCAGCACCATCAGGGTTTCACGATCGTAGCGCTCCGTGACGATGACCGACGCGGCGATCGGTCCGGCGGCTGCGCCGGTGACCACCCAGATCGTTCGCCGCGCGTGTTCGCGGGGAACGACCTCGACATCGGGGATCGCATCGAGGCCGCGGCGGATCTCGTCCATCAGGCGTGTGGCTGTGGCGCTGCGTGACGCGACGCCCTCGCTCCGCACATCGACCGTGACCGCGATCCGCTCAGCAGACTGGGCCAGTGCTGGAGTCGCCGCGCCGACCAGCATCACCACGAGCATCAGTATCGGTTTCACGGCGTGAGTATAGGACAGTCATCGGCACGCCATGATTCCGCAACCGACGTTCACGCGCTCTATCGCGCGCTGCTGCTGCCACGCCTCGTCGAGGAAAAGATGCTCCGCCCTGCTGGCGTACTAGGCGCGGGCGCGCTCGTCGGCGGCTCGCGCGCGCCGGATCATCCACGCGCCGGCGAGGCAGACGGCGCCACCCGCGATGGAAATCCACGAGACGTGCTCGTGGCGCAGGCCGACGCCAAGCGCGAGTGACACCACCGGAATGTAGAAGTTCGTGGTCGATGCTGCCGTGGCGCCCATGCGGCCGGCGGCGGTCGCCATCAGCACGTAGGCGAGACCGGTGCCGCCGAGGCCGAGCGTCACCAGCGCCGCCAGCGGGCGCAGCGACCAGTGCGCCGCCAGCACCGCGGGAATACCGAGTGGGGCCGTAAGGATCAGAGCGACTCCGAGCGCCCGCCAGATCACCGGCAGCGCGCCGTTGCGCTGCTGCAGCGGCTGCGCAAGGCTGTACGCGAAACCGTACGAGACCAGCGCGCACAGGATCAGGAAGACACCGAACGTCTGTCCGCCGGGATCCTCGCTCGTCGTCATGTTCGGCGCCGCGATGATGATCGCGCCGAGAAAACCCACCGCCAAGCCGATGATCACCGCCCGCGGCGGCGCGCGTCGCGCCAGACCGCTGGCGACCGCGGCCGCAAAGAGCGGAACGGCGCCGTTCAGCATCCCGGTCAGCGCCGACGAGACGTGCTGCTCCGCAAACGGAAACATGCTGAGCGGGAACGCCATCCACACGACGCCAAGCGCGACGGTCTTTCCGCGATCGCCGGGCAGGATGGGACGCCGCGTCGCCGGGACGAGCGAGAGGGTCAGGAAGCCGACGAGGATGCGGACAAAGGTGACGCCGCCAGGCGCGACCGCGTCGAGGCCTTCGGCGATGAACAGGAATGACGCGCCCCAGATGATGCCGGGGACGACGAGCAGCAGCGAGTCGATCACGCCGCGACGATATCAGGAAATGCGGACCACCACTTCGTTCGACGGGGCGCTGGATCCGCAGGCGTTGCGCGCGCGAACGCGCACGTAGTAGACGCGTGGATCCGCCGTCGTGCTGACCGTCGTCGTATTGCCGACCGGCGCCACGAGAAGGTCGGAGCCGCCAGATGCGGATCCGACATCGAGGACGTAGTCGGTTGCGCCGGCGACGCCGGCCCAGTTGAGGACGACGAACCGTCCGCTGACGGTGGCGCTGAACGGCGACGGCGTCCCGAGCGGCGCACACGGCGTCGTCGTCCCGCGCCACCCGAGCTCGATGACGTCGAAGTCGCTCGCGGTCAGCGCACTGAACGCCGGGTTGAGGATGTCGTTGTTCCACCGCGGGTCGAACGCGCCGCTGATGAACATGTCCGAGCCGTTGTCGGCGACGATCAACCCGTAGCGCTGCATCGCGCGGAAGATGCGCTGCACCGCGGGGTTGAAGCCGGCAAGATCTTTCGTGGCCTTCAGCCGCAGTCGCGCGCCCATCGGCAGCGCCTGCGAATTGCTGCCCGCGCGGTGCGACGCCGGCCACACGTAGCCGTTCGTCGCGCGCACGGTCACGCGAAACGCGTGGTGGATCTCGTCGGCGCCGACCGCCTCCTCGTAGCGGACGAGTCCGGGGAGGATCGCAAGCCCCGCGGCGTCAGCAGACGTCCACCCATCGGGCCGCCGGCCGGTCGTCTTCAGATCGAAGGCCGCGCCCGATCCTGCCGTCCACTGCGATCCGTTCCACTGCAAATCGTACAGCTCGTAGAGGACGCGGTTGTCGCGATCGACGATCAGCATGTGCCGATCGCCGCCGGGGTTCGCGTTGCCGGCCGGGCCGCCTTCGATCCAGTACGGCTGCGCGATCGCTTCGTCGGGAATCGGATAGAAAGGGACGCTGCGGCCGGTGGCGTGGTCCACGCCATCGCTTTCGTCGGCGTAATAGAACTGGACGACGCGCTTCGGTTGATCGCCACTGACCGTGAGGTACGGGAAGCCATAGATGTTGACGCTGCCCGGCGACTCGTAGCCGCCAAAATCCGGATGCAGCCGGCGAGTGGCGCCAATGAAACCGACGAACTGCGCGGATCGCGCATCGACGGGCGCAGCGCTCACGTCCTGGTTCCACCAATTGTCGGCCGCGAAGAGCGGGTTGGGCAGGGCGGTCAACCGTTCGGGCGGCGCCGATTGGGCCGCGGGATGGACCGCAGCGAGAGCGCCGATGAGCACACTGAGGACGAGCAGCCTGCGAAGCATATCCATGTGCGTCGGCAAGAACCCTGCCCGCCGGAGTGCTGGGGATTCACGCAACTTGCCGTTGCGCTGTCCACGGATCGGACAGTTGCCTTACACAGTTGTCAGCGCGGGGGCCGCGGCTCGAGCAGCAGCGCGTTGCCGACGTACTCCGTGATCGACAGCCGGCAGGACGGGTCGGCTCCCGTGAACCGCGTCGCGTGCCACGTGCTTGCCGGCACGTAGACGATGTCGCCCTCGCTGGCGATGAACGGCTGCTGGCCTTCGAACGAGTACCGGATCTGGCCGGTGAACACGAGCCAGAATTCCGCGCTCTCTGCGTGGAAATGGCCTTTGTCCGCCGGATCGAGCGGCGGCAGATTTTTTTCGGCGCCGTAGATCACCAGCATCTCCGACTTGTCGTCGCGCACGAAGCGCCCGCCGGTATATTTCTCATTCTTCGACGCAGTCTCGTGGATGTTCAGGTGCGGCTGGTTGAACTGATCGTATTGCGCCGGCATCCGGTTCAACGTCACGGGCAGCCAGGTGGATCCCGCGCCGGCGGACTGCGCCGGTGTCTCCGCGGAATCGCGCGGGAACAGTGTCCGCGCGCGTGTGACGTTGACCAGAAACCGCAGGCTCGGCTTGTCCCCGATCGTTTCGAGCGCGTAGATCGTCTGGCGCGGAATGTTCACCAACGATCCGCGCGTCGCCGTGAACGGCGCCTGACCTTCAATCTCCACCCTGACGTCGCCCTCGACGACGGCGAACCATTCGCGGGTGTCCGGATGCAGACGCTTCGCGACCTTGACGCCGGGCGCCGCCGACACGTACTCGCCCGTCAGCCGGCCATCGTCGACGATCACTTCGCGCCAGTTGGCGTCGCCCTTGTGCGTCGCTTTCAGATCCGACAGCTTCGTCCAGGGCTTCTGTCCCGGCGGATACGCGGGCGTCTGCGCCGGCTTGGACGCCCACAGCGGTGTCGGAACCGGCCGCTGATCCTGCGCGCGGAGTGGCAGCGCGCACGCGCAGATCAGCACGAGGGCAGTACGCAGTGTGAGGCTGGACATCGCCCGGCATTCTATACGGGTCAGGGTAGACCGCATTGCACACCTGCGGCCTGGGTTGTGCGGATTCATGTATAGTGGAGGTCGGTATTCCGACTGAGCCCGCCCAGTGTTCGAGTGGTGTCTCACGCGTCTGCAACCCGCTCACAATGAAAGCCGTGTGCTCATGTTGATACCCTTTTTGCTCGCGGCGTGCGTGGCGCCGCCGACGGTGATGTTCATGGTCTGGCGCGGTGCGCCGCCGTTGACGGTTGCCGAAGTGATTCACGCGGTTGATGGAGGTTCGGATGTCACGTCGCAACGGTGATCGCGCCCGGTTTCAGAAAGAACGCAAACGCAAGATGCTGCGTCGGCAGCGCGTGCAGGATTTGATCAAGGCCGGCCGCCCCGATGCGGCGAAGCCCGCCGAGACGACTGACGCCGTCAAGGCGTGAAGTATGGATCGACGGAACAGGAGCCGGCTGCGGCGCCTTCCGCGTGTCCCTTCTGCCGCTCGGCGCAAATCATGACGACCAGCGCCAAGGCGGACTCGTCGGCGTACTGGCGGTGCGAAGCGTGCGGGCAAGTCTGGAATGTGGGCCGGCTTCGGCCCACGCATCGTCAGGCCCACAGCGGGCGGTGGTCGTGAGCCGTCGATCTCTGAAAGAGGATTGCTTATGAGTGCTGTATGGATCGTCGTTGGTCTGGGAGCGCTTGGCGCTGTGATCGCGCTCATCGCGTCCTGGCAGCGCGGTGGCCCCGGCGCGGATCTCGGCACCGTCAGTTCGCAGTGGATTTCCGAGCATCGGCTCGGGCAGGAATCGCGCCGCTAGAGTCTCTCGCCTCCCGTCAAACGATCTTCACGACCCCGCCACATCTCCGTCGCGCTTTGACGCATCCGTTCACGCCCGCGCGTCGAGCACAGCCGCGTCGAGCATCGCGACGCCGGACGTAATCTCCTCCGGCGAGGCCGTCAGCGGCGGCAGCAGGCGCACGACGTTCTTGTGCGGGCCGCACTTCAGCAGCAGCAATCCACGGTCGCGCGCCGCGTCGATGACGCGCTGCGCCAGGTCCGCGTCCGGCTCCTTCGTGCCTCGGTCCTTGACGAACTCCAGCGCGAGCATGCATCCCAAGCCGCGCACGTCACCGATCTCCGGCACGCGCGCCTGGATCCGCCGCAGCGCCTCGCGGATCTGATCGCCTCGTTCAGCTGCCCGGGCCACGAGATCCTCGGACGCGAACACATCAAGGACGGCGAGCGCCGCGGCGCACGCGAGCGGGTTCCCGCCGTAGGTGCCGCCGAGTCCGCCGGGTAGCGGCGCGTCCATGATCGCGGCCTTGCCCACGACGGCGGAGAGCGGCAAGCCGGCGGCGAGGCTCTTGGCCATCACCACGAGATCCGGCTCGATGCCCGCATGCTGATAGCCGAACATCCTGCCGGTCCGGCCAAAGCCGCTCTGCACTTCGTCGGCGACCAACACGATCCCGTGGCGTGCCGTGAGCGCGCGCAGGCGCTGCAGGAAGGCGGCGGGCGCAGGGATGAATCCGCCTTCGCCCAATTCCGGCTCGATGACGACGGCGGCAACCTGGTCGGGCGTGATCTCCGTGCTGAAGAGGTGCTCCAGCGCATCCATCGCCGTCTCCGTCGTCCATCCGTGGTACTCGTCCGGAAACGGGGCGTGGTAGACGTCGGAGGCGAACGGTCCGAAGTTCTGACGATAGGCCGGACTCGACGCCGTCATCGTGAGCGCGAGGAGCGTGCGTCCGTGAAATCCACCGCTGAATGCGACGACGGCAGATCGTTTCGTGTGCGCGCGGGCGATCTTCACGGCGTTCTCGATCGCTTCCGCGCCGGTGGTGAAGAGCACGGCCTTGCGACCGTCGCCGACCAGTCCACACAGCCGCGCCGCCAGCTCGACGTACGGCTCGTACATCGTCACCTGAAAGCAGGTGTGCATCAGGCGATCGAGCTGCTCCTGCACCGCGCGAACGACCATGGGGTGGCGATGCCCGGTGTTGAGGACGCCGATGCCGCTGGTGAAGTCGAGATACTCGTTGCCGTCGATGTCCCACACTCGCGTGCCGTCGGCGCGCGTGATGAAGATCGAATGCGTGCTCGCCAGGCCGCGCGGCACGTAGAGCTCGCGCGCGGCGATCGAGGCGTACGAGCGGGATGTGGCGGTCGTCATCGTTCTGCCTCCAGACGCATTGTCTTCCACAGTGATTCGACGTGCGTGCGCTCGGTCTTCTCGGCGCCGATCGAGACGCGCACCATCCAGCGGCCATCGAGGCGCGCCGGCGTCAGGTAGGCGGCGCCCGACCGATTCACACGGTCGGCCCAGTCCTGCGTGTGGCGATCAAGGGCATCGCCGTCGAGCCCGCCTGGGTCGTGGCGAATGCAGAGGGTTTGCAGCGGGACCGGCGCCAGCACCGTCCACCCGCTGGCCGCGCGAACTTCGTCGGCGAGCCACCGTGCATTCTCCAGATCGCGCCGGAGCCGTGCCTGCAGACCGGAGACGCCCTGCTCGCGAATCAGGAACCAGAGCTTCAGCGCCCTGAAGCGCCGCCCGAGCGGGATGCCCCAGTCGCGCAGGTTCTTGACCCGGCCGTCCGCAGAGGACTGGAGGTAGCTCGGGTTGGTCGACATCACGCGAACGAGGTGTTCGACGTCGCGCACGTAATACAGCGTGCAGTCGAACGCCGCGCCCAACCACTTGTGCGGGTTGACGACAAGCGAGTCAGCGCCTTCAACGCCCTTCCACATCCAGCGGCACTCCGGCAGGATCATCGCCGAGCCCGCCATGGCGGCGTCCACGTGCAGCCACACGTGGTGTTGCGCCGCGAGCGCCGCGACCGCGTCGATCGGATCGAGCGCTGTCGATGTGGTGCTGCCGGCGGTGACAACGATTGCGCAGGGCTTCATGCCGGCGCGCAGGTCCGCGGCAATCGCGTCGGCGAGGGCGTCTGGCCGCATCGCGTACGTCGCGTCATGGGGCACGACGCGGATGTTCGCGCGCCCGAAGCCTGCGAGCAGAGTCGCCTTGTCCACCGAGCTGTGGCTGTGGGCCGATGTATAGACCACGAGCGGCTGCGTCTCGGCTTGCAGGCCGCCGCGGCTGGAACTGTAGCCCGTGGCGCGTTCGCGCGCGCACAGCAGCGCGATCAACGTGCTGGCCGATGCCGTATCCTGAATCACCCCGCTCCAGGCGTCCGAGAGCCCGAGCATCCCGCGCATCCAGTCGGTGACGACTTCTTCGAGTTCCGTCAGGGCCGGACTCGATTGCCAGGCGAGTCCCAGCACGCCCAGACCAGTGCTGACGTAATCGCCCAGCACGCTCGCCAGCGTGCCGTTGCAGGGGAAGTAGCCATAAAACTGCGGATGCTGCCAGTGCGTGAGTCCCGGCACGATGATCTGATCCAGGTCGCGGACGATGGCGTCGAACGTTTCCGGCAGATGGGGCGGCTGCGCCGGCAGCTGCTTCTTGATGTCGCCCGGTTCAGTCCGCGCCATGACCGGCCGCGATTCGACGTTGGCGCGATAGTCGGCAATCCAGTCGACGATCTGGTGGCCGGCCACGCGGAATTCTTCTGGTGTCATCACGCCGATTCTACGGCACACGTCTGCCGGGCGGCGAGATGGCCGACGGAGCAGTCGCCGGATGTACGAGGGCTAGCGGGGCGCTGTGGTGGGCGGGACGTCTTTGATGATGAACACGCGTTCGCCGGGCTTGATCAGCCCGAGCTCGCGGCGCGCGATTTCCTCGATGGCGGTCGGATCCTCGCGCAGACGCCGGGCCGTGTCGCGCAGGCGGGCGTTTTCCACTCGCTGGCGGGAGATGGAGGCGGCCAGATCGTCGTATTCGTGGCGCGCGCGCAACATCGCCAGCAATCCGCGGTCGCCGACGAGGCCGTCGACGATAATCACAGCGGCGGCGAGTACGATCAGCAATTGGACGATCCGCCGGCCGCGGGTCGGGCGCTTTTCAACTTTTTTCGGCACGCGAAAAAACAGTACAACAACTCGCGGGAAAGTACAAGAGCTGATGACCGACCTCATCCTTATTCTGACGACGATGCCCGATGACGACCGTGCGACCGGCCTCGCTCGCACGCTCGTCGAAGAAGGACTCGCGGCCTGCGTCAACGTGCATGCGCCGATGACCTCGACCTACCGCTGGAACGACCAGGTTGAGGTCGAGCCCGAGCGGCAGGTGGTGATCAAGACGACCCGTGCCCGGCTCGTGGCTCTCGAGGCGCGGCTGCGCGCCCTGCATCCCTACGAGCTGCCAGAGTTCGTGATTCTCGCGGCCGGCGGCAGCGAGGCCTACCTGAAGTGGGCTAGCGACGCCGTCGGTGAGCGATAAGCTCGAACACCATCGGCAGGAGCGACACCAGCACGATCCCGATCGTCACCAGCGAAAAGTTGTTCTTGACGATAGGGATGTTGCCGAAGAACCAGCCCGCGCCGAGGCACACCGCGACCCACGCGACGGCGCCCACGGCGTTATAGAGAACAAACGCCCCCGTCGTCATCTGCGCGGCGCCCGCGACAAATGGCACGAAGGTGCGCACGATCGGGACAAAGCGGCCCAGCACGATCGCCTTGCCCCCATACTGCTCGAAAAAGGCATGCGCGCGATCGAGGTACCGCTTGTTCAGCAGCCGGTGCGACGACTGAAAGACGCGCGGGCCGATAAATCGGCCGATGGTGTAGTTCACGGCGTTGCCGGCGAACGCGGCGAGGATCAGCAGCGCCAGCATGGCGGTGATGCTCAGGTCGCCCCGCGCGCACAAGGCGCCCGCCGCGAACAACAGCGAGTCACCAGGAAGGACCGGCGTCACGACAAAGCCGGTCTCCGCAAACACGATCGTAAACAGGATCGCATACACCCACGATCCGTAATCGCGAACGAAGTCTGCGAGATGCGTGTCGAAGTGCAGGACGAAATCGATCACGGGTGGTCCTTCGTCGTTGGTCGTTGGGCGTTAGACGTGGTCGAGCGCCTGAGCGAGGTCTTCTTTCAGGTCCTCGATGTCCTCGATGCCCGCCGAGATTCGGACAAGGCCGTCGGTGATCCCGATCGCCGCGCGCCGGTCCGCCGGCACGGAGGCGTGCGTCATGGTCGCCGGATGCGAGATCAGCGATTCCACGCCTCCCAGGCTTTCGGCGAGCGCATGCAGTGTGACGCTGTTCAGCAGGCGTCGCGCGGCCTCGAGCGATCCGAGTTCGAACGCCAGCATCCCGCCGAAGCCGTTCATCTGCCGCTTCGCGAGTTCGTGCTGCGGATGTGACGGCAGCCCCGGATAATGCACATGCTGTACTTTCGGGTGCGCGTTCAGGAATTCAGCCAGCGCGAGTCCGTTGGCGTTGTGCGCCTGCATACGGATCGTCAGCGTCTTGGTGCCGCGGAGTACGAGAAACGAGTCGAACGGGCTGAGGATCGCACCCTCGGCGTTCTGCACGAACTTCAGCCACTCGATGTCGTCATCCCGAACCGCGACGACGATGCCGCCGACGCTGTCGCTGTGGCCGTTCAGATACTTTGTCGTGCTGTGGGTGACGAGATCGGCGCCGAACTCGATCGGGCGCTGGAGGTAGGGGCTGGCGAAGGTGTTGTCGACGACCAGCCGGACGTTGTGTCGATGGGCCAGTTCGGCGGCCGCCCGGAGATCCGTGAGGCGCATCACCGGGTTGGTCGGCGTTTCGACGAACAGCATCTTCGTCGACGGCGTCATCGCCTGCTCGATCTCGTCGAGATTGGAGGTGTCGACGTACGTGAACGAGAGCTGGTAGCGGCGGAGCACTTTGTCGAACAGGCGGAACGTGCCGCCGTAGGTGTTGTCGGACACCACGACGTGATCGCCGGACTGCAGCATCGTGGCGATCGCGCCGATGGCGGCCATGCCCGAGGCGAACGCGAAACCTTCCTTGCCGCCCTCGATGGCGGCCAGGTTGCGCTCGAGCGCCATGCGAGTCGGATTCTGCGTGCGGGCGTACTCGTAGCCCTTGTGTTTGCCGAGGGCTTCCTGCACGTAGGTGGATGTTTGATAGATCGGCGTGATGATCGCGCCGGTGGCCGGATCAGGTTCCTGACCGGCGTGCAGACAGATGGTGCTGAAACGGGCGCGGGATGTCAGTTTCACGATCCAACTACGATAACATGAACCCCCGATGAGCAGGCGCGCGGTGCTACCCGGGGCAGTCGATCGGCGCGGCGGTGTGCGCGGCGCGCTGCTGCACACGCTGCCCGGCCGCGCGATCGTGATGGGCCTGGCGGTGAAGCTCGTGGTCTTTTTCGTCAGCGCGGCAGCCGGCAGGGCGCCCGCGTTCTTTGCGGTCGTCGACACGATGGCGGGTCTGGCGGCGGCGGTTGGTATTGTCTATTTTTCGTTCCGCCTGCTGATCGTCGCAAAACGTCGTCTGCTGTGGCGTGTGCGGCGGACGCTGATCCTCTCGTACATCTTCATCGGGTTCGTGCCCGCGCTCCTCCTGGTGGCGTTCTCCCTGCTGTGCGGATTCCTGCTGTTCTACAACTTCAGCTCGTACCTGGTGCAGGCCCGCCTGCGCGCGATGAGCGAACAGGCGCGGTTTCTGGCGCAGAGTACGGCGCTCGAGATCCAGCGCGGCAGCGGGCGCGACGTGGCGGTCATTCTCGCGCGGCGGCGCGCGAACGCGCTCGCGCAGGCCAGCGTGTTCTCGGAGTCGCCGGATATGTCGATCGCCATCGTGCCGACGGACCGAGACTGTGGAGCTCGGGACATTTCAGATGTGAGACTTCAGACTTCAGACTTCAAACGTCAAACTTCACACATCACACTGCAAGTGGCCGGTCCCTGGTCGCATGTCGATCCCCCGCGCACGGTGCCGTCGTGGATCGGCTGCACGGGCTTCTCCGGTGTGCTGGCCTACTCGCATCACCGCACGACGGTCGTCGCCGATGGGGACACGCACCTCCTCGTGCGCAGCGTGGCGTTCCCCGATGTTCCGCGTTCCGGTTACGCCATCGTCGTCGATCTGCTGGTGAACGACGCGGTCCGCGAGCAGCTGCGCAAGGAGACGGGCGTCGAGCTGAAAAGCGTGAGCGTTGCCGCGCCCGTGAAGGCGGAGGATGCGCGGCCCCTGGTCGGACGCGCCGGCGTGGACGGCGACGAGGTCGATGCGCCGGCGGCAGGCGGCGTGCTGAGCAGCCTGAAGAGCTTCATGGACTATCACGACTGGTCGACCGGCGCGACCGGTCCGATGAGCCTGACGAGCGCGTTGAGCGTCGGCGAACTCTACGACCGCATCTCGGCCGCCGAGGGGAGCGTCGGCCGCACGCTCGGCCAGGGTCTGCTGATCGTGCTCTTCATCATCGGCGCGCTGTTTCTGATCATCGAAGCGATGGCGTTGATTGCCGGGTTCGCGCTGGCCAAGTCACTCACCGGATCGCTGCACGAGTTGTTTGCCGGCACCGAGCGCGTCAGGCAGGGCGACTTCACACACAAGATCGCGGTGAAGAACGACGACCAGCTCGGCGAACTGGCCGGGTCGTTCAATTCGATGACAGCCAGTATCGAGGATCTGCTGCGGCAGGCGGCCGAGAAGAAGCGGCTGGAAGAGGAACTGCGCATCGCGCACGAAATCCAGATGTCGCTGCTGCCGCAGGGGCCGCTGGTGATGGCCGGGCTCTCGGTGACCGCCCTCTGCGTCCCGGCGCGCGAAGTCGGCGGCGACTACTACGACTTCCTGAAGCTCGACGAACACCGCGTCGGCGTGCTGATTGCCGACGTCTCCGGTAAAGGGACGTCCGCCGCGCTGTACATGGCGGAATTGAAAGGGCTGGTTCTGTCGCTGAGCGAGATTCACACGTCGCCGCGCGCGATGTTGATCGCGGTGAACCGCATCATTGCGAACCATCTCGACGCGCGCAGTTTCATCACCATGACGTATGCCGTCGTCGATCTGCGGGCGCGGACGATGACCTACGCGCGCGCCGGGCATACGCCGTTGATTTACGTACCCGGTGTCTGCGCCGAGGGCGGCCCGCGCCAGGTGAAGATCCTCGTCCCCGACGGGATGGTCGTCGGGCTGAAGCTCGACAACGGCGAGATGTTCGGACGTCACCTGGTCGAGGAGACAATCCCGCTTCAGGCCGGCGACCTCTATCTGCTGTTCACGGATGGGATCAGCGAAGCGATGAACGCCCGCGACGACCTGTTCGGCGAGGAGCGGCTGGGACGCCTGGTCGAGGCGCACTCGGAACTGCCGTCGGAAGAACTGCGCGAGCGCATCCTGCGCGAGATCGCGGCCTTTGTCGGCGACGCGCCACAGCACGACGACATGACGATGATTCTCCTGAAAGTGGACGACGCCGCGTGACTGATCTGATCGTCATTTTTCGCACGCACTCCGACATCGAAGCCCAGATCGTGCGCGGTCTGCTCGAGACGCATGGCGTGATGTCGGTCATCTCGTCCGACGTGCCGCACTCGATCTTTCCGCTGTCGGTCGAGGGCCTGAGCGCCGTGCGAATCGCCGTGCATCCGGGCGAGGCCGACGAGGCGTTGCGGATTATCGAGGCGCACCGGACGGAGCTGAAGAACGGTCAGGTCGTGCGGTTGCGCGACGAGTTCGAAGGGCTGCAGCAGGCGATCGGGTACCGGTTCCGCGATCGCGGCCTGCTCGAGCATGCGATGACGCACACGTCACGTGCGAACGAAGATGTGAGCGGCGGGGTTGTCGACAACGAGTCGATGGAGTTTCTCGGCGACGCGGTACTGGGGTTCATCGTCGCCGACATGCTCTTCCGCGACTTCCCGCAGTTCGACGAGGGCCAGAAGTCGAAGACGAAGGCCTCCCTCGTCTCGACCGCGACGCTCGCCAAGCAGGCGGAGCGGCTCGCGCTCGGGGATCACCTGTTGTTGGGACGGGGCGAGGAGAAGACCGGCGGCCGCCGCAAGCAGGCGCTGCTGGCCGACACCTACGAGGCGCTGATTGCGGCGATCTATCTCGACGGCGGCGTCGAGCATGTGCGCGCCTTCATCGTCCGCGAGTTCGGACCGATGCTCGACCAGGTGCAGCGCGACGGCGTCGGTGGACAGGACTTCAAGTCGGCGCTGCAGGAATTGCTGCAGTCGCGCGACCTGCCGCTGCCCGACTATCGGCTGGTCGGTAGCGTTGGGCCAGATCACCGCAAGCAGTTCGAGATTGCGGTCAGCGTGCGCGGCGAATCGCTCGCGTCCGCCACCGGCGCGAGCAAGAAGGAAGCGGAACAGGAAGCGGCTCGAGCGGCGCTGGAGAAACTCAGAACTCAGCGCGAGGCCTGATCGACGATGCGTCTGATCTGCGCGATGTTGTCTTCGCGCACGGGACAGGTGCTGTCGGTGGCGACGCATTGCGCGAGCGTCATGCCGCAGCCGCAGGTGCAACGTGCGGCGTTGGCCGCTTCGAGCGCGTGGCGTTTCTGGGTGGAGTCGAGGCCCGAGAAGTCGACGACCTTGATCTCCGCGGCGCCATACGCCACGGTCGACATCTGGGACAGGCCGTATCCGCCAAGGCCCACGACCGCGGCGACGATGGTCCAGGTGAGGAGGCGTGATCCCGCAGCCTTCTTCGGCCGCTGCCTTTTCTGTTTCTGAGTCAAGGGTTAGTCGATCTCGATGATCCCCGAGGCTGGGCCGCCCGCCATGGCGAACGCCGGCTCCGCGTGCGGCGGCAGCAGAGGGTCGGTCTGCGCCGGCAGGCGCGGCAGCGCGTAGCGACGCACTTCGCGCGCCAGGTCATCGTCGGTCGGCGCCGACGCGCGGCAGTGCAGGCGGACCCAGACGCGCAGCAGCGGATCGGTGAACGTGTACCGCTTCTGACGCGACGTGACGAGATCGACGTCTTCAAGCCAAGACAGATAGTCCTTCGTCGAACCGGGCGTGCGCTGCAGGCGCTGAGAAATTGCAGTCAGCGTGAGTCCTTCCTCTTCGCCCAGGATCTCGAGGATCGCTTTGAGCGCGCCGTAGCCGCGGGCGCGGTGCAGCCGCAACTCGTAGCTGAACTCGCATTGATTCGCCAGCCGCCCGCCCGTCGCGAGCAGGCCGGCCAGCGCGCTGATCGCATCGCCGCCGCCAGGGCCGCCGTGTTCGCGCAGCGCCGCGAGTTCGTCGGCAAGCGCGCCGACGTACGCGGGGCGGCCGTCGGCGAGCGCCTGAACAGTGCGCGCCAGGTAATCGGCGTCGTGCGCATCGTTGTCGCCGCCACCGGGCGCCGCTGTCGGACCCAGGATGTCGATCGTGTCCTCGGTCGTGAGCGCGGGCATGTGAATCACTTCAAACCGCGCGGAATGATCGCGCAACAGCCGAAGCGTGCGCGCGACGTAGCGGCTGGTCAGCACGAAGCGGTTCTGACTGGAGGCGAGGCCGTCGATGCCGTCGTGCAGCACGCGGCGCAGGCCCGGAAAACTTTCAAACGTTCGCAGTTCGAGAAACTCGTCGAGCAGGAATGTGGCCGGTTCGCTGGCCGATGTGCGGGCGCCCGAGAAAAATCCGAGCGTGGCGTCGAACGCGGCGCGCGCGCCGGCCGACGCCTGCGCGGACAGATCGGCGACGGGAAACGGCGACACCGCGGTCACGGCGTGCAGAAACCGCTCGGGCGTCGTCGCCGTGCGTTCCACATCGATATGCTGGACGGATGTGCGACCGATCCGATCGCGCAACTGCCGGAGCACGGTCGTTCGTCCACTGCCGCATCCGCCGACAAGCACCGGGATTCGCGACGGCGAGGCATCGAGCGCCGCGGTCACGCGGCGCGCCAGAGTGGTACGAGGAGTCAACATTCGCGTTCCTCACGCATCGGAATTCGCACGCCTTCGCGTTGGGCGGTGGCAATAGCCGCGGGATAGCCGGCGTCCGCGTGGCGCGCCACGCCGAGCCCCGGGTCACACGTCAGGACGCGCTCGAGCTTTTCGTCCGCGTCGGTCGTGCCGTCCGCGACGATCACCATGCCGGCGTGCAGCGAGTAGCCGATGCCGACGCCGCCGCCGTGGTGTACGGAGACCCACGTCGCGCCGCTTGACGCATTCAGTAACGCGTTCAACACCGGCCAATCGGCAATCGCGTCGCTGCCGTCGAGCATGCCTTCGGTTTCGCGGTTGGGCGAGGCGACCGACCCGGCGTCGAGATGATCGCGCCCGATGACGATGGGCGCCGAGATGCGGCCTTCGCGCACGAGTGCGTTGATGCGCAGCCCGAAACGCGCGCGCTCGCCGTACCCGAGCCACAGGATGCGGGCGGGCAGTCCCTGGAACGCCACGCGCTCTCGCGCGAGGTGAATCCAGCGCACCAGCGCCTCGTTGTGCGGAAACATCTCGAGCGCCGCTTCGTCGGTGACGCGGATGTCTTCCGGATCACCGGAGAGCGCCGCCCAGCGGAACGGGCCCTTGCCTTCGCAGAAGAGCGGCCGGATGTACTCGGGCACGAAGCCCGGGATGTCGAACGCGTTGGCGACGCCCGCCAGTTTGGCTTGCGCGCGGATGTTGTTGCCGTAGTCGAACGTGACGGCTCCGCGCTGGCGCAGCACGAGCATGGCCCGGACATGCCCGGCCATTGCGGCCATCGACCGCTCGATGTACTCCGGCGGGTTGCGTTCGCGCAGACGGTTCGCTTCGTCGAGTGACAGGCCGTTGGGCACGTAGCCGCTCAGTGCGTCGTGCGCGGACGTCTGATCCGTCAGGACGTCCGGCGTGACGCCGCGCGCGACGAGTTCGGGAAGCACGTCCGCGGCGTTCGCGCGGAGCCCGATCGACCGTGCGACGCGATCCCGCGTCCAGCGGCCGACCATTTCCAGCGCCTCGTCGAGGCTGTCCGTGGTCTCGTCGAGATAGCGCGTGGACAGCCGACGGGCGATCCGCTGCGGATCGACTTCGATGACCAACGCCGCCGCACCGTTCATCGTGGCGGCGAGCGGCTGCGCCCCGCCCATGCCGCCCAGCCCGGCGGTGACGACGAGGCGCCCGGACAGCGTGCCGCCGAAATGGCGGCGCGCGACTGCCGCCAACGTCTCGTACGTCCCTTGCACGATGCCCTGGCTCCCGATGTAGATCCAGCTTCCCGCCGTCATCTGGCCGTACATCGTCAGACCGCGCTGTTCGAGGTCGCGGAAGTTTTCCCACGTCGCCCACGCGGGCACGAGCAGGGCGTTCGCGATGAGGACGCGCGGCGCGCCCGGGTGCGTCCGAAAGATGCCGACCGGCTTGCCGGACTGGACGATGAGCGTTTCGTCGTGCTCGAGCGATTGCAGCGACCGCACGATCGCGTCGAATGATTCCCAGTTGCGCGCAGCTTTGCCCGATCCGCCATACACCACGAGGTCCTCGGGCCGTTCGGCGACCTCGGGGTCGAGATTGTTCATCAGCATTCGCATCGCGGCTTCCTGCGGCCAGCCTTTGCAGGTCAGCGAGGTGCCTCGCGGCGAACGGATCGTGCGGGTTGCGGTGGCCATGAAGGATGCGAACGAGAAAGATAGACCTTAAGAAGCGGCGCGCACGTTGTCAATTTGAAAATGAAAAATTTTTCACTTGACTAGTCCGCCGCACGCCACTTCCAACGCATTCGTCGCGATCAGTTCTGTGATCGCGACGATGTCGGGCGCCGGCGCGCGGTCTTCGTCCAGCATCGGCACGCGCGATCGCACGATCGCGTGAACGTGTTTCAGCGCGGGCGACGTCGTGAGCGGCGCGAGCAGGTCGATCGCCTGGCAGGCGCACAAGATCTCGATGGCGATCACCTCGCGGGCGCGCGCGACGCTCGTCTCCGCCTTCAGCGCGGCGGTCATGCTCATGCTCACGTGGTCTTCCTTGTTCGCGGACGTCGGGATCGTGTCGACGCCTGCGGGATGCGCGAGCGATTTCATCTCGGACGCGACCGCAGCCGCCGTCACCTGCGCCATCATGTAGCCTGACTGGAGTCCGCCGTCGCGGGTCAGGAACGCCGGCAGCCCGCTGAGCGCGGGATTGACCAGGCGATCGGTCCGCCGCTCGCTGATCGTCGCCAGCGGCACGAGCGCGGCAGCGAGCAGATCGGCGGCGATGGCGATCGGCGCGCCGTGAAAGTTGCCGCCCGACACGATGTCACCGGTGTCGGCGAACACCATGGGATTGTCCGTGGCGCTGTTGGCCTCCACGAGCACCGTCTCGCGCACGAACCGCAGCGCGTCGCGCGCGGCGCCCTGCACCTGTGCGGCGCAGCGCATCGAGTAGGCGTCCTGCACCTTGCCGCAATGTTCGTGCGAATGGTTGATGCCGCTGCCGCGCATCAGCGCCTCGATATTGGCCGCCGACGTCCGCTGACCGCGAAACGGCCGCGCCTCGTGGATCCGCGCCTCAAACGGATGAATCGATCCGCGCAGCGCGTCGATGGACAGCGCCGCCGCAATGTCTGCTGCCCGCGCGACCTGTTCGGCGCCGGCGAGCGCCAGCGCGAGCACGGCCGTTGACGGCTGCGTCCCGTTAATCAGGGCCAGCCCTTCCTTGGCGCCGAGCCGGATCGGCGTCAGTCCGGCGCGCCGCAAGGCGTCCGCGCCGGAAATTGTGGCGCATGGCTTCAGCCTTGCGATCGCAGGCCTCAACGCCTGCGCCACATCCGACTCCGTCTCGTCGAGGACTTCACCCTCGCCGATGAGCACCAGTGCGAGGTGCGCGAGCGGAGCGAGGTCGCCGCTGGCGCCCACCGAGCCTCGCGACGGGACTCTGGGATGCACGCGGTGGTTGATGAGCGCGATGAGCGCGTCCACCGTCTCGACGCTGATCCCCGAGAAGCCCTTGGCCAACACGTTGGCCCGCAGCGTCATCGTCGCGCGCACCGCGCGCACCGGCAATGGATCACCCAACCCGGCCGCGTGACTGCGCAGCAGGTTGAGTTGCAGCGTTTCGAGCGCGTCAGGCGCGATCTTGACGTCCGCGAAGGAGCCGAAGCCAGTATTGATGCCGTAGGCGGGCTCGTCGCCAAGCGCCCGCCGATCGACGACCGCCCGCGACGCGCGCACCCGCTCGCGGGCCGCGCCCGCCAGCGCAACCGTCTCGCCACGGTCGGCGATGGCCAGCAGTTGTTCGATGGTGAGCGTGGAGCCGTCAAGAAGAATCATGTCCTAGAGTAGAATCTTACTCCGATGAATCTAGTTGTTTTGGGCGCGCAATGGGGCGACGAGGGCAAGGGCAAGATTGTCGATCTCCTCACGCCGCATTTTTCCATCGTCGGACGCTATCAGGGAGGGCACAACGCCGGTCACACCGTCTACGTCAAGGGTGTGAAGTTCGTGCTGCGCCTGATTCCGTCGGGCATCCTGCATGCCGGCGTCACGTGCGTGATCGGGAACGGCGTGGTGATCGATCCGCAGGCCCTGTTTGCCGAGATCGACGAGCTGACGAAGCACGGCATCGACGTCGCGGGCCGCATTCTCGTCAGCGACAAGGCGCACCTGATCCTTCCGTATCATCGCGACCTCGACCTGCTGTCCGAGGCGCGGCGCGGCGAGCGCAAGATCGGAACGACCTCGCGCGGCATCGGTCCGGCGTACGAGGACAAGATCGCGCGCCGCGGCATCCGCGTCGGCGATCTCAACGATCCGAAAGGCCTCGAGCAGAACGTGCGTGACAACGTCATCGCGCGCAACCGCCTCGTGCAGGACAGCACGATGGAGTGGAAGCCGGTGCTCGATCAGCTGCTCGCACACGCCGAGCGGCTCCGTCCAATGATGCGGGACGTGTCGGTGCTGCTCACGCAGGCGATGGCCGCAGGGCAGTCGATTCTGTTCGAGGGCGCGCAGGGCACGATGCTCGACATCGATCACGGAACCTACCCCTACGTCACCTCGTCGAACGCGTCGGTTGGCGGCGTATGCACAGGGCTCGGCATTCCGCCGCGCGCCATCGGCCGCGTGCTCGGCGTGGTGAAGGCGTACACGACGCGCGTCGGCGAGGGACCGCTGCCGACGGAACTCTCGGGCGAGATGGGCAACCGGTTGCGCGACAGCGGCAACGAATACGGCGCGGTCACCGGACGCCCGCGCCGCTGCGGCTGGTACGACGCGGTCGCGGTGCGCTATGGCGTGCGCATCAACGGCCTCGACGCGCTCGCCCTGACGAAGCTCGACGTGCTCGACGGCCTCGAGCGCATCGAGATCTGCACGTCGTACACCTGCGGCGGCAAAACGCTGACCGAGTTCCCAAGCGACATGGGCCAGCTGTCGATGTGTGAGCCGGTGTACGAATCGATGCCAGGCTGGACGGCGCCGACTGCCGGCGTCCGCATGTTTGATCAGCTGCCGGAAGCCGCGCGAAAGTACATTGCGCGGCTCGAAGAAGTGACCGGCGTCCGCGCCGCGATCGTCTCCACCGGATCGGAGCGCGACGACACGATCATTCGCGAAGACGTGTTGAAGCTCTGGTAGCGGCCGATCAGGTCCGGCTGAAGCCGGACACTACCTTCCGTTCTACGGCGTGAGCGCGATGACGCGCAGCGGGCTGCCGCTGCCGCGCACGATCTTCAACGGCGCCGCGATGACCACGGCGCCCGTCGGCGGCAACTGATCCAGGTTGCACAGGCTGGCCAGACCAAATTTTCCCGCGCCGTGCATGATCGTGTGGTTCGGAAACGGCGGATCGAACGCGCCGGCCTGACCCGCATCGGTCCCGATCGTTTCCACACCGACGCCCAGGATGTCGCGCTCGTGCGCGAGCAATCGTGACGCGCGCGCGTCGAAGCCAGGACTGTGCGGGCCGTCGGCGGCGACGTTGAGAAACGCGGCCGGATCCGTCCGCCGGCTCCAGCCCGTGCACAGCAGCACCCACGCGCCCGCCGGAATCCGCCCGTGCTCGAGCTCCCATTCTTCGATCCGCTCGACGGTGAGCAGGAAGTCCGGGTTTCTCACCACGTCGAGCGTCACGTCGATCACGCACGCGGGGCCGACGAACCGTCGCGCCGGAATCGTGTCGGTGGCGTTCTGCGGCAGATCCTTGCCGGTGATCCAGTGCACCGGCGCGTCGAAATGCGTGCCGGTGTGCTCGCCGAAGCGCAGCGTGTTCCAGTACCACGCCGGGCCCTTCTCGTCGTAGCTCGAGATGACGTCAATCGAGACGCCGGGCGACGCGGCAAAGATGGGTGGCAGGTCGAGGACCGGAGTCGCCGGACCCAGCGGCTGCGTCAGATCGATCACCCGCACTTCGCCGCGAACGAGCGCGTCGACGAGTTGCGACAGAACGGGCGCGCTCATGATCGCAGGCTCCGCGCGAACTGAAAGCGGTTCTCCAGCAGCGAGAGGTCGGTGACGAATGCCGCAGGACCGACCGCTTCGACCTTGGCGACGATGGTGGTCAGATCGCCGGCGCCGAGCGCTTCGTCGAAGGCGCGCGTGAACGCGTCGAGCGTGGACACCGTTTCCGTCCGCGGCACACCGGCCGCCGCGGCGATGCCGGCGAGATCGGCGCCGGTCGCCGTCGCGGTGGGGAAGCCGCCCACCGAGAGCAGGCTCTCGTTATCGAACACCACGTGCACGAGATTTCTCGGCCGGTAACGCGCCAGCGTCGTCAGCCCCCCGAGATTCATCAGGATCGAGCCGTCGCCATCGAGGACTACAACCTGCCGGTCGGGCTTCGAGAGCGCGATTCCCAGCCCCATTGATGAGGCGAGTCCCATCGCGTGCTGCAGGTAGAAGAAGTTGGGGCGATGGCCGATCGACTGCAGTTCCGCGGCGCACGCGCCCATAATCGTCACGACGATCCGTTCTTCAAGCCGCGAATAGATCGCGTTCAGCGCATCGAGCCGCTTCACCGGTTGCCCTCCAGACCCACTTGACCCACCCGACCCACGACCCCTACCCGCCCTCTTCCCACATCAGGTCGCGGCAGAGCAGGAGCGCCACCGGCTTGTTGGCGGACAACGCAAGCGTCTGCGCGTTCGCGATCCGCGTCGCCACCTGATCCGCGCGGTCGAGATGCGAGAACGGAATCCGCAGCGCGCGCAACACATCCTCGGTGACGCCGCCGCCTTCGGTCTGCCACGGATCCCGCTCGC
>JAYVMG010000360.1:0-8721 GCA_043759095.1 Acidobacteriota bacterium
AGCGGCCAGACGGACACGGCAGAGCGCCAAACCCGAAACACTGGGTGTAGCTTCAGGGTGGAAGCTGCCCAATGACATCAAATAACTCACACGTTCAACACCCGCCCGAATGCGACAGCCTCTCCGCGCTCCTCGAAAACCCTGGGCGTGTGTCGACAGTGCCGGCTCACATGGTTCCGCTGTTCATCGCCGAGGAAGTGGCGCACTCGCTGGGGGTGACCAAGAGATGGGGCCAACGCCGCGCCCCGCCTTCCATCAGTCGAAACAGTGCGAAGTCGGCGTTCATCGATATAAGCGGCTGATGAGCTCAGTTTCATGTGCAATAGCCCTTTTTAGGTCTACATCATTGTCATGTATTGACATTGGACCTGTTTAGGGCTATTAAAATCTACATGCAGGCCTCTGACGAATGGGAAGTTGAGCTTGGACAGCAGATCCGCGCTCTCCGGCTTAGGCAGAATCTCGACCAACAGCAGCTCGCCGAGCGAGCCGGCATCGCCCTCAACGCGGTCAAGAATCTCGAACGCGGCAAGGGCGCAACCCTGCGCTCCCTGATCCAAGCCCTGCGCGTATTGAACAGAGTCGACTGGCTTCGCGCGCTCGCACCGGCTGTGTCAATCAGCCCTGTGCAGATGCTCAAAGCCAAGGTTCCACGCCAGCGCGCGTCACCGAAGAAAAACAACGCCAAGAAGCCGTAGAAGGCACGGAGATCCGCGTGTACACACCCGTTCCGATCATCGAGGTGCGCATCTGGGGCAAGGCCGTTGGCGCCGTTGCGCTCGATCCGAAATTGGGGTACTACGCGTTCGAATACCAACCGGCCTTCCTTCGCTCCGGCATCGAATTGGCGCCTTTGACAATGCCGATCGCCACGGCGAGTGAGCCGTTCGTGTTTGCCGACCTTCCCGAGCTTACCTACAGGCGGCTGCCGGGAATGCTCGCCGACGCACTGCCCGACGATTTCGGCAACACGCTGATCGATGCGTGGATGGCGCGCGAAGGTGTCGCCAAATCGCAGATCACTTCGCTCGATCGTCTTGCGTACATGGGTAAGCGCGGACTCGGCGCCTTAGAGTTCAAGCCGGTGCGCGGTCCCAAGCCCTCCAAGTCGAGCACGGCGATTCAGTTGTCCGCGTTGGTCGAAAGCGCCCGGCGCGCAGTGGAGGGACAAATTGACAACGACGCTCACGCCGAGGCCGCGCTCGCGCAAATCATCCAAGTCGGCACGTCCGCCGGAGGAGCAAGAGCCAAGGCCGTCATCTCTTGGAATCCGACGACCCATGAGATCCGGGCTGGGCAGTTCGATGTACAGGCGGGGTTCGAGCACTGGCTCATCAAGTTCGACGGCGTGGGAGTTGACGAAAGACTCGGTGTCAGCCAGGACTACGGCCGCATCGAGTATGCGTACCACCTGATGGCGCGCGCAGCGGGGATCACCATGTCTCCCTGCCGGCTGCTGGAAGAGAATGGCCGCGCACATTTCATGACGAAACGGTTCGACCGCGACGGCAATACGAAGCATCACCTGCAGACACTGTGTGGTCTCGCACACCTCGACTACCGGCAAAAAGCCACCCACGATGTGAGTCAGGTGCTGTTGACGATTGACCGTCTTGGACTGGGATACGCGGCTTCGGAGGAAGCATTAAGGCGTATCGCATTCAATGTGATGGCGGCCAATTGCGACGACCATACGAAGAACGTGTCGTTTCTTCTTCGCGAGGGAGGAGTATGGGAATTGGCTCCGGCGTACGACGTGACGTACGCGTATAATCCGAAGGGAGACTGGACCTACCAACATCTGATGTCGGTGAACGGGAAATTTGTCGA
This sequence comes from Acidobacteriota bacterium, assembly GCA_043759095.1. Taxonomy (GTDB): domain Bacteria; phylum Acidobacteriota; class Vicinamibacteria; order Vicinamibacterales; family CAVVIG01; genus CAVQFC01. The sequence goes on from JAYVMG010000360.1 coordinate 1,831, forward strand.
CATCTCACTGGATGACTTATTGGTGGTCGCCGATCGCTTTGGAATCGGCACTGCACCACACGTCTTGCAGCAAGTCCGCGAGGCCGTGTCTTCCTGGCCGGACTTCGCTAGGCAGGCCAAGGTGAGTGTGTCGGAAGTGACGCGCGTCGGAGAGAACCATCAACACTTCTCGCGATGAGAAACGCATCAGCGTGCTCATGACGAAGACCGAATCGGTACTGGCAGGCCACTGGCAGGGATGAAGCGTCGTTCACGCGTTTTCACCGGTCCGCGACCGGGGCGCGATCGCTGAAAGCACGCCAGAAAGCGCCGTTTCGCGTCGCTTCGTCCCGATCGTGAAACTTGTGCGCATTCCGGCCATTGTGATCGCAGAGAACGCGACAGCGAGCGCGGGGGCGGCCGTGACGCGGCCTTGCAGGCTCCGTGGCGTCCCGATCCCGGTCAGCGTCCGCATGAACAGGCCGAGATTGAACGCACTGGCATGCACGAGCAGGTGTTTCAGAATATTGGCATGGCCCCGTAGGTGCGTGCGGCGCATGCCGCCCGTCTCATAGAGGTGGGCATTCGGTCGTTCCAGAAATTCGCGGCGGTGCCGCAGCAGTTGTTTCCCGCGATCGCCTCGAATGCGTCGCCGATTGGCGTAGACGGCCTCGCGTGTCGGCGCGTTGACCGATCCAGTGTTGCGGCCCGCGCTCCGGTTCACTGATATAGGTCCGCACCCCGAGGGTCTCCAACTCGATTGAACCGTACCGGGCTTGCTGCCGACGAGCTTTGATCCCAGCGCCGTCAGCGTTATAACGAGTCATGACACGACGGACGGCAGGCCTGCTCGCGATTGCGCTCGTCATGTACGGCGGGCCGCTCGCCTGCAACCGCAACCCCGCCGGCCCAGGCCAAGGGCCACTGCCGACTGGGCGATGGACCGGCGACGGCGCCTGCCTGTCGGTCACTGACACCGGATGCAGCCTTGCCGTCGGGTGTGGTCACGGCCAATTCCCTCGACCGATCATCGGCGCCGACGGCACGTTCACCGTCGACGGCACGTACCGCATCGAAGTTGGGCCGATCTCAATCGAGCCCGCACCGCCCGCCCATTTCTCGGGCGTCATGACCGGTTCACGCCTGACCCTGAGTGTCATACCGAGCGGATCTTTGCCGCCGGCGTTCTACGCAATGACGCCCCCGACGACGGGAGCGTGCCCGATTCCATGCGTGTAGCGAATGGAGGCTCAGTGTGATCAGCGAAAAAACTATGCGGCCACACGCCCCGCAACCATCGCTTCTTTCCCGATCAACGTCGATCCAAACACATTTGGAGCTAGCGGTATCGCGGCGCGGTCGCAATCATCGAGACTTCGGTCCCAGGTGGTAAGTCGAGCTGATCGCGTCCCTCCACCAGAATCGCGCCGCCCGCGCCACCGATGATGCCGCCGATCGCGGCGCCCTTGCCGCCGCCGGCGAGTGCGCCGATGATAGCGCCCACCGCTGCACCGATGGCGCCGTGCTCGATCCGAGTATCGGTGGTACTGCCCTCACGCACGCCGCCCTCCGCATCGACGCGCAGTGTGTCGCCGTCCGGAGTACGAACCGCGTCCAACAGCGCGCTGAACTCAGACGTGTGGCCGTCTCGGAAACGGATGGTTTCGAAGGTCACCATCATGTCGGCCCGGTTGCTCGCCTGCTGGTAGGGATTGACGCGCGAGACCACGCCGTCGATGCGCGCCCCTTCAAACTGCCACGGGCTGCGCACGGTCATCGTGAACCGATCGCCGTTGCGCGACGTGCGTGTGTTGAGGGGCGTGTCGAGCGTGGCCATGAGCCGCATGCCGTCAGACACCGCGAATTGTCCGGTCGACGCATCGGGTGCATCGAACCGCCGGCTGTCATAGGCGGGCTCGCGCGACAGGGGCGGCGGTGCACTGAAGAGGTCCCACCGCGGCTCGTCCGCGATCCGGTGATAGTAGCTTCGTACCGTGACCGGTTGACCGAGTTCCTCGTTGTCCAACCGCCGCGCGACCACGAGACGATCGCCGTGGTTCAGCGACTCGAACGTGACTAGGAAGTCGCTGCCGCGGTTCCCGCTGGTCGAGACCGACAGTCGATCGCCGCGGATCTCCGCGCGGGTTGAGATCATGCGGCCGTTAGGTCCCGGCTCGTTTCGGACTTGGCCGTCCGCGTCGAAGGTCGTCCGAGGACCGCTTGATGAGCTGATGGTGATCATCTGTCCACGCCGATCGATCGCGAGTGTGCGCGGCGGGTCGAGCCGGGTCAGCAGATCCTGATACGCGCGATCACGTCGATCAGTGGGCAGTGATCGCGTCGCTGCGTCGGCCGCGCGCTCTGGATCGTCGCCGCTCGACCGGTCGAGCTCATACGTGCCGGTCATCCGCGTGTAGTTCGAGGTGTAGCGCTCCGGCCGCTGTGCGGCGACGGTGAGGCTCCCCACACTCAGTAGACATACACCGAATAATCCGAGAGTCCATGTTGTGGTCATAACGCAGTCCTTCAATCCGCATCACGTCGTGGCAACGAAGACGGCCCGGCGGTTGAGCGCCGCGCGTCAGAGAATCTGCTGCAACATCGGATCCCGATCTAGCTGAACAGTGACCGTTGGGGACCAGGCGCCCGGTTGCAGATTCGTTCTCCATCCTGGTCATTGGCAGGTAATCTACGGACCTGGTGAGCGTGCGCCTTCTCATCGCTACGGTGCTTGTCCTGCTCAGCCCATGGGGGCTGCGCGGAGCAGGGCAGGATTTCCCGAACCGGCCCGGGTCGCTCAAGTTTGCCGTCATCGGTGACAACGGGACCGGCGATCGAGCCGAGTACGAGGTGGCCGCACAGATGGCCGCGGCTCACTCGACGTTCCGCTTCGATACCGTCATCATGCTGGGCGACAACATGTACGGACGTCAGAAGCCTCAGGATTTCATCGACAAGTTCGAACGGCCGTACAAAGGGCTGCTGGATGCCGGGGTTCGCTTTTATGCGGCGCTCGGAAACCACGACGATCAGTCGAATCGTTTCTACAAGCCATTCAACATGAGCGGCGAGCGGTACTACAGCTACGTCAAGAACAACGTCCGATTTTTCGTGCTCGACACCGATCTGCTCGATCCGAAGCAGCTGGCCTGGATAGAAACGGCTCTCAAGAGTTCTTCCGATGAGTGGAAGATCTGCTATTTCCACCACCCGTTGTACTCGGACGGCCGCACGCACGGCTCGCAGGTGGATGTCCGCGTCGTCCTCGAGCCGCTGTTCGTCAAGTACGGTGTCAACGTCGTCTTTTCCGGGCACGACCACGTGTACGAACGCCTCAAACCTCAGAAAGGCATTTACTACTTCGTGTCAGGCGCCGGCGGTCAGCTTCGGAAGAGTGACGTCAAACACTCGGACCTGACGGCCGTGTTCTTCGACCAGGACCAGAGCTTCATGCTGGTCGAAATTGACGGCCGCGACATGTTCTTCAAAGCCATATCCCGGACCGGGACGACCGTCGATTCCGGAACGATCACGCGATGACTGTCGCCATCGCCGCCCTTGTCGCCATCGCCTGGGCCAACACGTACGCCGAGACGTACTTCCAATTCGCCCACGCCCTGGAGTTCGCCGTCAACAAGGTCGGGATGGCGTTCTTTTTTGCCCTCGTCACCAAGGAAGTGGTCGAAGCGACGATTCCTGGCGGTGCGCTCCATACCTGGCGACGTGTGCTGCTGCCCATTCTCGCGGCCGTCGGCGGCGTGCTCGGCGCGGCGGTCGCCTTCGCGGCCTATCTTCATTTCAGTGACGAAGCATCCGTGCTTGGCGGAGGATGGCCGATCGCCTGCGCGACGGACATCTCCTTCAGCTATTTCGTCGCACGCATCATCAAGAAACGTTTTCCGGCGATTCCATTCCTGTTGCTGCTGGGGATGTCCGTTGACGCGCTGTCGGTGGTGATTGTCCAGTTGCAGCATCCGTATGCCGAGGCGCACGTCAGCAGCGTCGCGTTGATTGCGGTCGCGATGGCGGCGGCGTTCATGATCCGACGTTCCGGGGTCCAGAGCTTCTGGCCGTACCTGCTGGTCGGCGGCACGATGTCCTGGTTCGGATTCCTCTGGAGCGGCCTGGATCCGGCGCTCGCACTCGTACCGATTGTGCCGTTCTTGCCGCACGCTGGCCGCGATCCGGGCTTGTTCGTCGAGACGCCGCCCGGGTATCGCGATGCGCTGAGCCAGTTCGAATACACGTGGAAGCACCCGGTGGGGATCGTGCTGTTTCTGTTCGGGCTGGTGAACGGCGGTGTGCTGATCCAGGGATCTGGCGCCGGCACATGGTCAGTCCTTGTCGCCGCGTTAATCGGCAAGCCTGTCGGCATTCTCGCGGCCGTCACGCTGGCGGTGGCGGCCGGCTTGCGCCTGCCGCACCGAGTGAGTTGGCGAGACGTGGCCGTCGTCGCCGTTCTCGCGTCGACAGGGTTCACGTTTTCGTTGTTTCTCGCGACCGCCGCCTTTCCGCTTGGCGCGGTCCTCATCGAGGTCAAGACCGGCGCACTGTTGACGATCGCCGGAGCGCTCCTCGCGATTGGCGTGGCCGCGGTCCTCCGGGTTGGACGTTTCGCGCGTTGACGCGGGGGGCCATCCAGGTGAAAAGCCGTATCGCGCCGGATTGACATCGACCGCTGTGCGAGAGACGCTGTCGTTGATGCTCCGCGCGCTGATCCTGGCCACGCTCTTCGCTGTCGTGCCTGGCGCCGCGCCGGGTCAGGTGCTCGTCGTTCTTCACATCAAGGTCACGCTGATCGACGCCGCCCGGGCGTCGATGCCCGTCCCACGTCACGCGCTGCTCATCAGCGACAATCCGGCCACCAGTTCACCCAGGCGGGTCGTCACGGCGCCGGACGGCGCCGCAGACGTCAGGCTTCGACCGGGAAGCTACACCGTGGAGTCGGACGAGCCCGTCGCATTCGACGGCAAGGGCTATCAATGGACGCAGACGGTGGAGATCACGGCCGGACGCGACGTGGTCCTCGAACTAACCGCTGATAACGCGGAGGTTGGAGCCGCACCGGCGCCATCCTCGTCTCCCTCGGCTCCCGCGCCGAAGGAGAACGGTTCGTCGCTCCTGCCTCAATGGAAGGACAGCGTTGTCGCCGTCTGGACGCCGGAGTCGCGCGCATCGGGATTCCTCGTCGATGCGGCGGGTCTTGTCGTGACCAGCCAACGCGTCATCGGCAATGCATCGGCGATTGAAGTGCAGCTCACGCCGTTGGTCAAAGTGGCGGCGCGCGTCCTCGCGGCCGATCGCGCGCGGGATGTCGCGGTCCTCTGGATCGATCGCCTGGCCGCCGCATCGGTGCGGCCGGTTCCGCTGGGCTGCGCGGACGAGTCGAGGCAGAAGCTCGTCACCCTCGGCGCGCCGCTCAGCGGGCAGAAGGACGCGTCATTTGAAGCCGTCGTCTCTGTCGATGATGTGTGCGCGGTGGTCCGGTCTGCGGAGAAGGCGATGCAAACCGCGCCGCAGCCCGTCGCCACACGTCTTCCCGTGGAGCCGCTGCGACCGTTCCCCGCCGACGCGCTCGACGCGCTCGACGCCGCGGTGCAGCGCGGCAAGGTCAGCCTGAGCCCCTATCAGCTGTCATCGTCCGACTTCGACATTACCTTTCTCACGCCCATCTTGATCTACGGCGCGCAGCAGCAGTCACAGCAGGAGCACACGCGAAGTGCGGACGTGCAGCAGGGCAGGCAGGTCGTGCCTACGGACTTCGGCGCCTGGTCGGAATACTTTGCGAACGTTCCGCCGGTCCTCGTGGTTCGCGTCACGCCGAAGTTGGCCGAGAGTTTCTGGACGACGATCGCCCGTGGCGCGGCGTACACACAAGGCGTCGCCTTACCGCCGATCAAGCATTTCAAGCCGGGGTTTTCTCGCCTGCGCGCCTTGTGCGGGGATGTCGAGGTGATCCCCATCCACCCATTCACCCTCGAGCAGCGTGTGTCCGAGACCGACGCCATTCGCGAGGGCCTCTACGTCTTCGATCCCCAGGCGCTCGGGCCGCACTGCACGTCCGTCAAGCTCGTGCTGTACTCAGAGAAAGAGCCGACGAAGCCAGACACCCGGGTGGTCGATCCGCAACTGATCGAACGGATCTGGCAGGCCTTCGGCCCATACCGTGCGCTCGTCGCTGCCGGCGGCGACCGTCCGTAGCGGCGCGCCACGACGCCCTACTTCAGCTCAATCGCGATTCTGTCCGCCGGCTGATCGCTCGCATTTTGTTCGGTATGCGTCCCGGCTCCAGACATCCGCACATCGTCGGCCTTTGCACCAGGCTGATCGTTCACATACACAACGACCCGGTTCAGGATGTGCTCGTGCTCCGCGCCCGTGTCGTGCGCGTCGTAATGGACTCGGAGCACACGCACCTGATCGTTCTCGAACTCGATCTTGTAGTGCCGCGTATCCACGACGGTCGGATCAAGCTTTGAGACGGGCGCCGGGCCGCCGGGCTGGCCCTTCAGATCGATCTCCAGAATACGGATCGGATGATCGCTCGTGTTCTCCGCGACGTATGCGCCGCTCGCGGGACGCCATCGGACATCGCCGCGGTGAAACGCGATCGTCTGCGTGTCCGCGCCCTCCTGCCGTGTCATGACGCCGTCATCCAGGTACACCAGAACGCGGTTGGTGGCATGACCGTTCGGCGATCGCGACGGCGTGTGCGGCAGCAGCGTGGCCACATAGACGCGCGCCTGGGGTGTGTCGAGCTTGTTGGTAATGGCCGCGGGCGCCGGCGCGTTCTGCGCCCCGAGACTCGTGCCCAGCAGGATGGACAGCGCCGCGTGTTGGATCATTCGCGTGACTCGCATGGGCCGATTATGACGTCAGGCCAGGCCCTGTCAACCGCAAGCGCCGTACGCT
>JAYVMG010000361.1:0-8703 GCA_043759095.1 Acidobacteriota bacterium
GCAGGCTTCACGGTAAGGAAAATGTTGTTGCCCTGACGATTGATCAGCACCAGCGTCGGACGATCGCTCGTCTTCTTCAGCGCCGTCTTCAGATCGTCCACCGACTTCACCGGCTGACGGTTCACTTCCTGGATGACGTCGCCGGCCTGGATGCCGGCAGCCGCCGCGCGTCCGTCGGGGTTGATCTCTTCGACGAGCAGGCCACGCGCGTCCTTGCCGGCGCGAGCGCGTTCGGCGAGGTCCGGCGTGAGCGGTATCACCGCGACGCCAAGCGCCGTCGGGTCGTCCGCCGCGGGTTCGCTGTCGCGCGCGCTCGCCGATTTTTCCGCGGTCGCTTCATCGAGCTTCACCGACAGATGTTTCTCGTTGCCGTCGCGCAGCAGAACCACATCCGCCGCCGAGCCTGGCCCGGCTTCCGACACGCGGTTGCGCAGCGTATTTGTGTCATGCACCGGCAGGCCGTTGAACGACTGGATCACGTCTCCGCGCTTGACGCCCGCCTTGTCGGCCGCGCTGCCGGACGACACGTTGCTGACGATCGCACCCGTCGACTGCTTAAGTCCGAGGTTTTCCGCCATCTCCGGCGTGATGCCCTGGACCGTGACGCCGAGTTGCGCCCGCGTGACCTTACCCTTCGTCCGCAGCTGCTCCATGACGTTCTTCGCCATGTTGGCCGGGATCGCGAAGCCGATGCCGATGTTGCCATCATTGCTCGACAGGATCTGCGAGTTGATGCCGACCAGCTCGCCCTTCGTGTTCACCAGCGCGCCGCCGGAGTTGCCGTGGTTGATCGGCGCATCCGTCTGCAGGAAGTCTTCGTAGCCGCCGTCGCCAACGCTGGTGGACCGTCCCTTCGCGCTGATGATCCCCATCGTCACCGTCTGTCCAACGCCGAGCGGGTTGCCGACGGCGAGCACGACGTCGCCGACCTTTACGTTTTCGGAGTTACCGATCGCGATCGGGTGCAGGTCGGATGCGGTGACTTTCAGCAGCGCAAGGTCGCTCGCCTTGTCGGTGCCGACGAGCTTGGCCGTCAGCGTGCGATCGTCGGTCAGCTCGACCTTGATCTCGTCCGCGCCGTCAACGACGTGGTTATTGGTGAGGATGTAGCCGTCGGTCGTCACGATGACGCCCGAGCCGAGCGCGCGCTGCCGCGGAGCGCTCTGTGCACGCGGGATCCGCTGACCGCGGGATCCCCCGCCGCCGCGTTCGCCGAAGAACCGGCGCAGCAGGTCCTCCGGATCCTGGCCGTCGGACATCGTGGGCACCATCCGGGCCTTGCCCTCGGTCCGAATCGTGACCACCGCAGGCGCCGCCACGCTGACGACGTCCGCGTACGAATCGCGTCCGCCGGAGATGGCGTGCGCAATTGGGGTCGACACAGTCGCCGCTTTCTGGTTTTCCGCCGCAAGGCCGTGCCACGCTGCGCCGGTCGTCAATGCGCCGGCCGCGATTACAGCAAGTAGTGTGTGCTTCATATGGAGTAAGACGAAGGACACCCTTGCAGAGTCGTTACAGCAGTATTACAAACGTGATAGGAACAGGGCTGAGAGCTTAGGGCTGAGGGCTCTTGAGCGCTGAGCCTTGAGCCCTGAGCCCTACGTCGGCGGGCAGCGATACAGCGAACGTCGATCCCCGACCCAATTCGCTGCAGACATCGACCGTGCCGCCGTGCGCTTCGACGACGGCTTTGACGAGGCTGAGGCCGAGACCCAGACCGCGTTCGGTGCGGCTGGTGTCGCCGCGGAAGAGGCGATCGAAAATGCGCGGCAGCTCGTCGGCGGGGATCCCGGGACCAGTGTCGGAGACGCGTAGCACGGCGGTATCCGCGTCCTGGAGCACATCGACGTCGACGCGCCCGCCGGACGGCGTGTACTTCACGGCGTTGTCGATGAGATTTGCGGCGACCTGTTCCAGTCGCGTCCGATCAGCGGTCACCACCACGCCGGCTGGAGTGGTCGACGACAGCGTCACACCTTTGGCGTCCGCGACGTCGCGATACAGATCGATCGCCCGCGCGACGATGTCGGCGAGCGGCACCGGCTCGCGTCGCAACTGCATCGTCCCGCTCTCGGCTTCGGAGATGTCCATCAGCGTGTTGAGCATCACGAGGACGCGGTCAGATTCCTCCACGCAATCGGCCAGTACGTCGCGGTAGTGCTCCGCCTGCTGCGCGCTGTCGCCAGTGGGCGGCGATGCAAGCGCCATTTCCGCCGCGCCGCGTAGCCGCGTGAGCGGCGTCCGCAGATCGTGCGACACGTTGTCGAGCGCACCCCGCATCGCCGTGACGAGTCCCTCGATCTTGTCGAGCATCGCGTTGAACAGCGTCGTCAGTTCGTCGATGGCATCGCCGGCGCCGTCGAGGGGGACGCGCGCGTCGGTGCGCCCGGTGCGGATGATCCGCCGCACCGCTAGCGTCAGCCGCCGGATCGGAAACAACGCCGAGCGCGTGGCGAGCCAGCCGCCGGTCAGCGCAACGGTGACGATAAACAGCGTGACGATCCCCAGCGTGGCGCGAAACCGCGCGAGCAGATCGTCGCGCGCCTCGGTGCTCTTCCCCACCTGCACGAGCGTACCGTCGTCCAGCGTGGCCGACACGGTCTCGAGCTTCGACGGATCCCAGCCGTCGGGGTTGCTCAGGACGACTGCCTCGACGCCGCGATCGACCACGCGTACGAACAGACGCTCGGGCGCCACCTGCTGCTCGGCGCGCACCGTGGCCGCGAGCACGCGGACGCCGCCGCGCACGTACGCGGCCGCGTAGTCGCCCAGCTTGCCGTTGATGATCTGTTTGTCGCGCTGCGCGAGGGAGGCGGCGGTCAGGTAGTAGGTGACGAAGACGATCGCAATCGCGCCGGAGACGAACAACGTCGCGTACCAGAGCGCGATGCGCAGGCCGAACGTGCGCGCGAATGCCGGGACCGGGGGCTCATGCTCGGAGGACATAACCCACGCCTCGTACGGTATGCAGCAGCTTGGCCTCGAATGGCCGGTCGATCTTTTCGCGCAGACGGCTCACCAGCACGTCGACGACGTTGGTCTGCGGATCGAAGTTGTATTCCCACACATGCGACAGGATCATCGTCTTCGAGACGACGTGCCCGGCATGGCGCATCAGGAACTCGAGCAGCGTGAACTCGCGCGGACGCAGATCGAGCGTCTTGCCGCCGCGCGTGACGCGGCGCGACAACAGATCCATCACCACATCGGCCACGGTGAGTGTGGTCGGTTCAGGTGAACGCGTCGCCCGGCGGACCAGCGCCTGCACTCGCGCCAGCAGTTCGGCGAAGGCGAACGGCTTGGTCAGGTAGTCATCGCCGCCGGCCTGCAGCCCACGCACGCGATCGTCGACCGAGCGGCGGGCGCTGAGGATCAGCACCGGCGTCGTGACGCCGCGGGTCCGTAGCGTTTCGATCAGCGAGAGGCCGTCGCGTTTGGGAAGCATCAGATCGACGATCGCGACATCGTAGGCCTGCTGCGTGGCGGTGGTCAGGCCGACATCACCGTCCGAGACGTGATCCACCACGAACCCCGCCTCGCGCAGACCTCGGACGACGAAGTCCGCAATCGTCGCGTCGTCTTCAACGAGGAGCGCCCGCATCAGCGAATCATACCGAGATCAACGCCTTGCCACGAAGACACGAAGACACGAAGGCACGAAGAAAGCCTTAGATCCAGTACGGATCCGATTTCGTGTCTTCGTGCCTTCGTGGCCTATCTCCCTGGTGTATCCCGGTGCGCTGCACGCAGATACTGCGACGGCCACGCGATCTTCTGGCCGAGCGTGTCCGCGGCGTGCAGCGGCCAATACGGATCGCGCAGCAGTTCTCGCGCCAGCAGGACGAGATCGGCCTGACCGCTGCTGACGATCGCGTCGGCCTGCTCGGCCTCTGTGATCATCCCGACGGCGCCGGTCGCGACGCCGGCGTCTCGGCGGATGCGTTCCGCAAACGGCGCCTGATAACCCGGGCCGATGGTGATCTGCTGATCGTGCACGGCTCCGCCCGACGAGCAGTCCACCAGGTCGACGCCGTGTGCTCGCAGCCGCCGCGAGAGCTCGACCGCCTGATCCAGATCCCAGCCGCCCTCTTTCCAGTCGGTCGCCGAGATGCGGACGAACAGCGGCAGGCGATCGGGCCACACCGCACGGACCGCATCGACGACCTCGAGGCACAGGCGGATGCGGTTGTCGAACGATCCCCCGTAGTCATCGGTGCGCGTGTTGACGAGCGGCGACAGAAATTCGTGGATCAGATAGCCGTGCGCGGCGTGCAGTTCGACGACGTCGAAGCCGGCCTCGAGCGCGCGGTGCGCGGCTCGCGCGAACGCCGCGACGATCGCGGTGATGTCGGCTGACGTCAGCGCTCGTGGCGTCGGATACGTGTCGGAAAACGGCACGTTCGTCGGCCCGACTGGTTGCCACCCGCCGTGCTCGCGCGCGATCGTGCCGCCGCCGTCCCACGGCCGCGCCGTACTCGCCTTCCGCCCTGCGTGCGCCAGCTGAATCCCGGCAAGGGTCTTTTGCGAATGGATGAAGCGCACGCAATGCGCCAGCCCCCCGACGTGGCCATCGTCCCAGATGCCGAGATCCTGTGGACTGATGCGGCCCTCGGCGGTGACCGCCGTCGCCTCGGTCAGCACCAGCGCCGCGCCGCCAACCGCGCGGCTACCCAGATGCACCAGGTGCCAGTCGTTGGAGAATCCATCCACGCTCGAGTACTCGCACATCGGCGAGACGACGATGCGGTTGTTGAGCGTGCGGGAGCGAATGGTCAGTGGATCGAACAGGTGCGCCATGACTTCCTATTGTGCCACTCGATTTCAGCTGGCAGACGCCGTCGAGAAACATACGGACGGTCCGTGCAGCCAGCACGAGTCCGACAATTCGTGAGCGTCGCGCCGCATTCGTCTGACGTTCATCCAGCGCGCGGGGCCGGCCATCATCGCCTTGCCGATGCGATCGTTCATCTCGGGATCGCGGATGCCCAACGCGGAGTAGACCGCCGCGACCGTGATCACGCGGACGTCGAAGGTGCCGGCATCGGCGCGGGTCAGCAGGAGCACGAGGCCTTTCCCGAGCGTCGGGCCCATCGCCGCCGTCAGCGGGAGCATCATCCGTCCGCGTGGCGCGAGCGCATCCAGCCAGTTGTCGAGCGGGTGCGTAACACCGGCGTTCACGAGAATTGCGTCGAGCGGGCCCTCGATCGGCCCTGACGCGTCGGCGTGCATCACGTCGATCCACTGTCGGGAGGCGAGGCGGCGCCGCGCATCTTCCGCGAGCCCTTCGTCGACTTCGAACGCCACGACGCGACCTGATGCCCCGACGCATTCGGCCATGACGGCGGTGTAATAGCCAAGTCCGCAGCCGATGTGTAGCACCCGCGCGCCGGGAGCAAGGCCGAGCATGTCGATCCAGCTGCCGAGTGTCGCCGGCTGGCCGTTGAACAGGGAACGCTCCGGATCGATCGCGACGGCAATGTTGTGATGCACACGCGCCGGATCGGCGTCCGGAGTCAGGCGCGGGCGCACGCCGGCGCCGATCATGACGGCCTCACCGCCCTCCGAGAGCACGGTCCATGGACCAGGCGGCAGAAACTGGTCGCGCGCGACGCGTGCAAACGCGTCGACCAGAGCAGGTGTGCGGAAATTCGCGACCGCCTCGAGTTCCTCGGCAAAACAACGGCGGCGCAATTCGATCTCCATCAGGCCCTCACTCTCTTCCGCTTCCGCGCTGCCTTCGCAGATGGCCGGTGCGACGCCGACGGCGGATCGCTGTGCGCCCCCATCGCTTCGCGTTCGCTGTTGGCGTCGCGCATGAATGCCGCAATGTCGGAGCCGAGCGCCACAACACTCGGCCCGTGATTCCAGGTGTAGGCGTGCTTGCCTGGCTCGTTGGTACGGGCAATCAATCGAAGTTCACCGGACTCGTTCAGCCGCTTCAGGATCGTGTGAATCGCGGCGAGGTCGTTCGAGTATTTCTCCAGGTCGAAGCCGATCGATTGCAGCCGCTGGCGCACGTCGCCTGGGGTCAACGGAACACCGGCGCCGCGGGCGATCAGCCGGCACGCGTCGGTCAGTCCGAGCGGAACGGTAGGCGTCAGGCCGCAGAGGCGCGAGAGCGTGCCGATCGTCTGCGCAACTTCCGCCAGCCGTCTGTCCACGTCCTGCCGCTGCTGCCCGAGCGTCTCGTACTCCCGAATCGCGGTCGCCAACGCCCGCCTGTAGTCCTCGGTGGTCATTAAGCGAACTTATACATACTGTGCAATATCGTGTCAAACGCAATTGCGGCCTTAGACTGCGACCGCATGCTGCAGGATCTGCGCTTCGCGCTGCGTCTCTTCTCGCGCCGACCCGGCGTGACGGCATTGATCGTGTCGACGCTGGCGATCGGGATCGCGGCAAGCACGGTCGTCTTCAGCGTCGCCGACGCGATCCTCTGGCATCCGCTTCCGTTCCGTGATCCCGACCGTCTCGTCGGACTCTGGGGCTACAACCCTGCGCAGAAAACCGCCAGCCGTGCGATTCCTCTCGCGTCGCTGAACGTCTGGGAGGCGAAGACACAGATCTTCGAAACGGTCCACGCATACGGTCTGGGCGCCAATCTGCTCACCGGCGACGGTGACGCGCAGGCTGTCACCGGAGGATCCGCATCGCTTGGACTCTTCACCGCCCTTGGCGTGTATCCGCAGGCGGGCCGCGACTTCATACCCAGCGACTTTCGACCAGGCGGCGATCACGTCGTGCTGCTCAGCGACGCCTTGTGGCGCTCCCGCTTCGCTTCCGCGCGCGACATCGTCGGCCGCGCGATCACGATCGATGGCCAACCACACGCCGTCGTCGGCGTGATGCCGCCCGGATTCGGATTCCCGGTCAATAGCGTGCGATTGTGGGTGCCGCTCGTGGCGGACTCGCGGCCAGCCAGAGTCAACGCGATCGGGAGGATGAAACCGGGTGTGTCGTTCGCGCGGGCACAGGCGACCGCCGAGGCCACGACGCGCGGCCTGCTGGACGCCGCGGGTAAGGCGCTTCCAGAGGTGCGCGTGCGGCCGTTCATGGCCAGCAACCCGAATACGACGGCGGCGATCGTCGCGCTGCTGGGCGCGGTCGCGCTTCTGCTGTTGATCGCGATCGTGAACGCCGCGAACGTCCTGCTGGCCGAGGCGATTCGCCGTGACGCGGAGATGTCCGTTCGTGCATCGCTCGGCGGCAGCTTCGCGCGTCTCGCGCGCCAGATCGCGACCGAGACGGTGATCCTGACGACGATTGCCACGGTGATCGGCGTGGCGCTGTCGCTTGCGGCATTGCAACTCGTGCTGGCCGGCCTGCCGTGGATGCTGCGGTTTCAGTCGTTGCGGCCGATCGCCATCGACTGGCGGGCGATGATCTTCGCGTCGGTCACGGCGACGTTTGTCGGTGTCGGCACCGCGCTCGCGCCGATCGCGCGCGTGCGGCGCGCCAGCATGCAGTCGTCCCTCAAGGGCACCGCCATCTCGGCGACCTCGCACGTGCGCCTGCGATCGGCATTGGTCGCGATCCAACTCGCCGTCACGACCGTACTGCTCGTCGCCGCCGGTCTCCTCGCCAACGGTTTCGTGCGAATGAACCGCGTGGACGTTGGATTCTCGCCCGCGAACCTCCTCGCGGTATCCGTCGATCTGCCGCCCACCATCCTGCCAACGGAGCGTACCCGGACTCAATTCCTCGACGAGTGGCGGCGGCGCGCAGCGACCGTGCCTGGCGTTCTTGCAGCGACCGTCTCCGGAGGCGCCATCCCGCCTCATGTCGATTGGCGCGCCGGCACAATCGAGACCGGCGACCGCGGCGTCGTAACTGGCGCGAACATCATCGTGTCCGAGGCCGACGTGGACGATGGATTCTTTGCGACGCTGGGGATTCCGCTGCTGAAGGGCCGCACGTTCGAAGTGAGCGACAGCGCCGGCGCATTGCCGGTCGCCGTCATCTCGCGCGCTCTTGCCGAGCGGCTGTGGCAGGGCACCGACGCCATCGGTCGCCGTTTCCGAACAGGCGCGGATCAGCCGTGGTACACGGCGGTGGGCATCGTCGGCAACGTGATGAATGGTGGCGTCGAACAACCCCTCGGCAGCCTCGCGGCGTATCACGCGCGTGCACAAGCGAAAGAGACGTGGCGGTTCCAGACCCTGACCGTCCGCGCCGCCGGCGTTCCAAGAGGTATCGAGCGGCAGCTGCGAGACGTCGTGCGGACGATCAATCCCGGCGTTCCGGTGACCGAAGTCGAAACGGCGGACGAACTCATCGCGGACGTCAACGGGCGCGTCCGCTTCGCGACATTCCTGATGTGGGCGCTTGCCGCAATCGCCACGGCGCTCGCACTGATCGGCGTCTACGGCGCGTTCTGGTGTTCGGTGCGTCAGCGGACGCGCGAGATTGGCGTGCGCATCGCGCTCGGTGCTGAACCGTCGGCGATCATCCGGATGGTGCTTCGAGCAACGATCGGGATCGCACTGGGCGGCCTCGCGATCGGCCTGCCGATCGCGTTCGCCTCCTCTCACCTGCTGCGTGGCCTGCTCTTCGGCGTCGAACCCACCGACGCCGTCACATTCGCCGTGGCCTCGGTCCTGCTCGTCGCGGCTGCCCTGGCCGCCTCCTACCTGCCCGCGCGCCGAGCCGGCCGCATCGACCCCACCGAGGCGCTGCGCTACGAATGAGATCGCACGACTAAAA
>JAYVMG010000362.1:0-3260 GCA_043759095.1 Acidobacteriota bacterium
CGTGAACCGGGAGATCAACGACGCCGACCAGAAGGTCGGCGCCAGCGCGTTCGAGCGCTTCAATCAGCTGATGAAGGAGTGGACCGTACTCAAGGCCGACGCGGAAGCGGCGATGAAATAGAACTGCTCCACGCATGCTCTGCGGGTTCTGCGAGTTCAGCGTTGTACGTCGTTATACTCAACCGCATGCCGGATAACGCCGAACGTCTTCGCGCCCTGCACCGCGCGCCGCCGATTCTTGTGCTCCCCAATGCGTGGGATGCCGCCAGCGCGCGGCTGATTGAAGCGGAAGGATTTCCCGCCATTGCGACGACGAGCGCGGGCGTGGCCGCGGCGCTCGGCTATCCGGACGGCGGCATGGTCCCGGCCAACGAGATGATCGAGGCCACTGCGCGAATCGTGCGCGCGGTGAAGATTCCCGTCTCCGCCGACATCGAGCACGCGTATGGCGCGACGCCGGACGCCGTGGCTGACGTCGTGCTGCGCTTCATCGCCGCCGGCGCCGTCGGCATCAACATCGAGGACTGCGTGCCGGGCGCAACGGATCTCGAGCCGCTTGCACTGCAGCTGGACAAGATCACCGCCATCATCAGCGCCTCGACAACGGCGGGTGTACGCGTGGTGATCAACGCACGCACGGATGGCTTCCTGCGCGGATTCGGCGCACCCGAGGCGCGGCTCGGCGTCGCGATTGAACGGGGAAGAGCATTTCTCGAGGCAGGCGCCGACTGCGTGTTCGTCCCTGGCGTGCGCGATGCGGCGACGATCGCCGCGCTGGTAAACGGCATCGGCGGGCCGATCAATATTCTCGCGGGCGCCGGCGTGCCATCGATCAAAGAGCTCGAAGCGCTGGGCGTCGCCCGCGCCAGCCTCGGATCGGGTCCGATGCGCGCCGCGCTGACCGTACTGCGCGACGTCGCGCGCGAGCTGAAAAGCACCGGCACCTACACGTCGTTTGCGAACGCGATGACGCACGCCGAGGTCAACGAGCTGATGAAATGAGGTAGTGGCGCATGCCTTGAAGGCCTGCGAGTCACCAGCCCGCGCGAACCGCCCACCACAACGCGCCCCCGACCGCCACGCCGACGGCAATCATCGTGATGCTGCTCGACGTGAAATACGGGTAGACCGAGAACACGACCCCCGCGAGCATGTGCGGCCAGCGCTCCTGCTTCTTGCCGTAGACGAACAGCACGAACCCGATCCCGCTCGGAATCATCGACAGGAACAGCCACGTCGGGTCGATGGTCATCGGATCGATAATACGCCCGTGCATCTCACCAGACGCGAGCTCCTTGAAATGGCGGCCGCTGCTGGCCGTCACCGCTCTGGCGCTGGCAAACACGCCGGTGTGAAGGTCGATTATCATGAGCGCATGAAACGTCTTCTTCTTTCCGCACTCGTCGCGGCCAGTGTCGCGACGCTGATGACCCTGACCACCACCGCCCAGACCAAAAAGCCGGCCGCGCCCGCTGCGGCGCGTAAACCCTTCACCGTCGTCGAAGCGACGATTCCGGAGATGCAGGCCGCGCTGAAGTCCGGGCGCGTCACGTCGCGGGAAATTGTCCGCCAATATCTGCAGCGCATCGGGATGTACGAAGAAGTGCTGCACGCGGCAATTACGGTGAACCCGAAAGCGCTCGAGCTTGCTGAGGAACGCGACCGCGAACGCGAGGCCGGCAAGGTCCGCGGGCCGCTGCACGGAATTCCGATCGCGTTGAAGGACAACGTCCACACCACGTTCATGCGCACGACCGGCGGCGCGCTGGCGTTCGAGAACCTGATTCCGCCGTACGACGCGACGTTGACCAAGAACCTGATCGATGCGGGTGCGATCATCATCGCGAAGACCGGGATGAGCGAGCTGGCGAATTTCGTCGCCGGCGCGCCAACGCCAATGCCGGCCGACTACAACGCGGTTGGTGGACAGGGCTACAACCCGTACGACCCGCGCAAGGATCCGCGCGACGCGACGTTCGACGGCCGGCCGGCGCTGCAGACGGGCGGATCGAGTTCGGGTATCGGCACTGCCGCGAATTTCTGGGCCGGCAACGTCGGCAGCGAAACGTCCGGATCGATTCTCAGTCCGTCGAACCAGAGCATGCTCGCCGGGATCAAGCCCACCGTCGGACGCATCAGCCGCTACGGTGTGATTCCGATCACCGCCGATCAGGACACGGCCGGGCCGATGGCGAAGAGCGTGTCGGACGTCGCGATCATGTTCGGCGCGATGGAGAGCGCGGTTCCCGATCCCAACGATCCGGCGACGAAGCTCTGCACGCCGGCGCCCGGACGCGACTACACGAAGTTCCTGAAGATCGACGGTCTGAAGGGTGCGCGCATCGGCATTCCGCGGGCGTCGTTCTACGATCCGTTCACGCCGCCGGGCGCGCCGCCGGCTGACGCGGCCGGACGAGGTGGCCGCGGTGGTGGTGGTGGCGGTAACAGTGGGCTGAACGCCGATCAGAAGAAGGCGATGGACGAAGCGATCGCGATCCTGAAAGCGCGGGGCGCGATCATCGTCGATCCCGCAAATATCCCGAGCGTGATGGATCAGGATCCCAAGAACAATTTCCTAAGCTGGAACGGCTGTTCGGGCGCGAACAACGCGAAGGGCAAGGACGAGGACTGCTCGGTCGTGCTGAAGTACGGCATGAAACGCGACTTCAACAACTGGCTGAAATCGCTGGGCGCCGTGGCGCCGGTGAAGACGCTGACCGAACTGCGCGAGTGGAACACGAAGCACGCGAATGCCGGCGCGATCAAATACGGCCAGTCGCTGCTCGACATCTCCGACGAGATGGACGTCGAGAAAGATCGCGCGCGCTACGAGGCCGATCGCGCGAAAGACATCCGTTTGTCTGGTCCACACGGGATCGACGAGATCATGAAGGCCGAGCGGCTGGATGCGATCCTGTTCCCGGGCGCGAGCGGTGCGGGCATCGCCGCCAAACCCGGCTATCCGACGGTCATCGTTCCATTCGCGCTGATACCGAACGCGCCGACGCCGGCGTTCCCGGCCGGCTTCAACGCGAAGCCCGCGCCGTACGGCGTCAGCTTCACCGGCATGGCCTGCAGCGAACCGAAGCTCCTCGAGCTTGCGTACGCGTTCGAGCAGGCGACGAAGAAGCGTATGCCGCCTCCGTCGGCGCCCTGATGCGAGCCGCTCGGACCGCGGCCGGCGCTCTCAGGCCGGACACCGGCGAGCTGCTACAGGTGCTTCATCAGCGGACTATAATCATCCACCTTGCTCGAGTCGC